>JAAYBK010000466.1 GCA_012718885.1 Ruminococcus sp.
GACTGTTCACACGGCTCGTTACCGATGTTCGGAGGACTTTCTGAAAATCTACCGCAAGGGCGTATTTCAGATCGCCTTTCTTGATATATGTATGGGCGAGATCAGTGGCCTTGACCTTGCCGACCGTCTGCGGAAGGGCGATCAGGATATTAACATCGTCTTTATGTCCTCAACCAGAGATTATGTGTTTGATTCATTTTCCGTAAAGCCGGACGGCTACCTCTGCAAGCCCTATGAATATGCTGCCGTTGCCGAGATCATGGACAGGGTGCTTGCGAGGTTTTCGCTGCAAGAACGCACGATCACACTGAAATCAGGAAGAAATGAAATTGTGATACCGATCACCGATATTATATCTGTTACCTCCTGCGATCATGTTTCCGAGGTACGGCTCATCACGGGAGAAACGCAGACGAGCCGGACACTGTTCAAGGATTTAGAGTTTGCATTTGAGAATGAGCCTAATTTTCTGCTTTGTAATCGTGGTGTTATTATCAATATGGATTATGCAGTCAAGGCGAAGGAAGGCAAGATCATAATGCAGAATGGAACGGAATACCCCATCCGACTTCGTGACAGCAGGGCGATCACTGCAAAATTTACAAAGTATACTGCCGAACGCATGAAAAGGAGCTTTGTTTTATGAATACATCACTCACGCTCCGCTATCTCATCGAGCTTTGCATGATACTGCCAGCCGCCGTTATTTCAATAATGCCTGTCTATTATTCCAGAAAGGTCAGAAAATCACTCATGTTCGGCTTGCTGGGGATAATGCTGACCGCTGTGATCGCAGGCGGTGCTGTACTGTGTGCAATGTTCGGATTACGGTCAAATACTGTTGCTTTTCTCTCGATGATAGCTTTTTTCCTTGCATATCACTTCTGTTTTGATGTATCCCTGCCTAAAAAGTTATTCTGCTTTGCAAATGCCACCATGCTATGCGGTTTTGCAACGACCTATACCACATTTATGACCGCCCCTGCGGAGATCGGAAACACAGACGATGTTTTCAAAGTGAGTTCGGGACTGATTTGCTTAGGAACAGCACTATTCGTATGTCTGATATTTGCAAGGACACTTCTTGTGAAGATTCCGGATCTGCTTGAAACGGAAAGCCTTGATTCTGCATGGAATGTGCTGATATTTGCACCGCTCTTAACAGCATTGGCAGTGATCTGGATGAAGCCTGTCAGTGCCGAGAATGTCATGACGGGACGTCTGCGCCAGATCTGTCTTGTGGTGCTGTGGGCTATCCCGCTGATTGCTTTATTTCTATATCATATCTTCTGGTGGCTTTCAAAGAAAATGACGGAAACGGCACAGTTACACCAAAGCTATGACCTCTTGCAAATGGAGGAAAAGCAGTATCAGAAAACCCTGCGTTATCTCCATGAAACGAGCAATGCAAGGCACGATTTCCGTCAGCATATCCATGTGATCGAGGAATATCTGCAAGCAGGCGAATATGATAAGCTGAAAGAATATATTGCTCCTCTCTCGGAATCTGTAAATCGTTCCCATAAGGTCATTTGCAAAAATCAGGCACTTGATGCGATAGCCAATCACTATGATGAAGCCGCCAGGTCACAGGGAGTTACGATATATTGGAACATCCAAGTCGGAGAAACGCTCCCGATCAAGGAATCGGATATGTGTGCGGTCATGGGCAATCTAATTGAGAATGCGGTCAAAGCCGCCACCTCCCTGACGGGAGATGACAGGCTTGTCAATGTTCGTGTGGGAATATTACAGGAGGAAACGCTTGTGATCGCCATAGATAACCCGTACCGTGGAACGCTTACCCTTGATAAAAATGGCTTGCCAGTGACCAACAGGCCAAATCATGGCATAGGTCTGAGATCGGTCAGGAACATCGTTGACCGTTACAAAGGCTCTATGGAGATCGAAACACATAACGGCATTTTCAACGTCAGCATATTGATGTATAAGCCGGAATAACTGACTCGTCTATGAATTCCGAACATAAGTGTTCAGCTTCATAGACGAGTCTTTTCCTATACACGCTGGAATGAGGCATGAAGCAATGTGATATGCTTCCGGTTTCGGCTCACTTCAAGTGAGCCGCTATTTTTTGTCTTTTTGTCTTGATGAAACGGAATGCTTATGGTATAATGAGATGGAACGAAAAGACAATTGAAAGAGCGGGGAGGGAGTATTATGGACAAGCATAAGCTTGCGGTATTTATCAGAAAACAAAAAGTTGCTTTCATCTGTTCTGTTGATGAAGAGGGATTCCCAAATGTAAAGGCAATGCTGAAGCCAAGAAAAATCGACGGGCTACATCATTTCTATTTTTCAACAAACACTTCTTCAATGAGAGTAAAACAGTTTTTAAGTAACCCCAACGCTTCTATTTACTTCTATCATAAGGGCGTGATTAAGTATATAGGCGTAATGCTGAGAGGGAAAATGGAAGTTCTGACCGACCAAAAGACAAAGGATATGATTTGGCACAAAGGCGACACATTATTTTATAAGGGCGGCAGTACTGATCCGGATTATTGCGTTTTAAAATTCACAGCGGAAAGCGGAAGATACTATTGCGATCTGAAAACGGAAAGTTTTACTATTGAGTGATGCAGCTCTGCTTTATGTAAAGAATACTCCTCAAAAATCCTTAGTGGTAAACTCCACCCCGATTTTTACTACGATTTTACTACTAACGGTGTCCACAGTTTGCAAAATCTTGCCGGATTTTGCATTTTTCGCCCCTTTCTGTCGAATTGGCAGTAAACTCGGAAAAGCCTCAAGAACTGCGCAAATCACGGCAAAATACGGAGGTTTAGACCTATGATAAGGTTATGTTTGTATGCCACGGCAGCCCAATCAGCGATGCCGCGTTTTCGTCGATATATCGCCGTTTCGGGCGATGAATAAAACGATTTTTCCACAGATTTTCCACACTTGATTTGACCCGAACTTGTACATATTTTTCAACAGTATTTCCCTGTTTTAAGAGCCCGATATCATTATTTTATCATTTTATTGATTATCATAGCCTCCCTGTGGAGGCTTCTCTTTTTTAAACGCATAAACTTATCTCTTAACAGATAATAGTATTTAGGAATAATCTGTCTGATCCCTTGACATTCTCCTAAAGCTTCTATAATGTCGAAAGTTCAGATTGCTTTTAAGACTTTTTTCTTCTATACCGAAAAAACATCTTGACACTTGCTGCAGAATTACTGAATACCGATGCTGATCTTTGTTACTCCTGCATCTTTCAGTGCATGCAGCACTTTCGCATTGACATTATCGGATGAAGCTCAACACCTATCCCCTCTGTGATGATGAAGTGTTCATTCAGCGCATCTATGATCTTTTTTATTCGGTTTGCAGCCAGTGCTGGTGTTCCACCGCCGAAATAGAGACTGGTCGCTTCCTTTCGCTCAGTATACTGATTGCCAATAAGATGTATGCCTTCATTACACGTTCACGCAGCTGCGGATTTATTTTGTCACTTTCTCTATAGCCGGCTGTACCACTATTTAAAATTCAGACATTTCATACTGAAAGAATAGATGCTCAAAGCTGCTGAAAAAATACTGTTTCAGCAATTATTCCCCCAAGCGCCAGGTATCATGAGCAGAAATGACACTGAGCTGTTTTGATGGATTTCTGTATGCGATTTTATGTTTCTCCACTAATGGTTAAAAAACGATATATTGTGCGTAAATTTTAAAATATCCGGCACAATATATCAGTGAATCGACGTAAAGTATCATTTACATTTGCCGAAGCTATGATATAATAAATCTGCAAATAAAAACAGAAACGCTATTGCCCGGAAATTTTTCCTTATGCAGGAATTTATTGGCAAGGTAAAGTTCCCGGAGCAATATCAAGGCAACACCGCAAAGCCTTCAGCCAGTCTTTGTACGGTGTTAATTGAGGGAGGATGTATCATGTTCATCAATTCAAAAAAACTCATTGCTTCTGCCGCTGCATTACTGGCAATACTTCCGCAGTTTGCGATATCGCCGCAGTACATATACGCTGAAACATCGGCTGTCACAGAATGCGGAGGCTGGTTCGAGGAGGCATATGCAGAATGGGACGCCAATGCTATCGGTTCCGATGTGACCGTAAGCTATGCCGCCGCAGGCGAAACATCGTTTACTGTGGCGGATTCAGAACTGATAAGAGGTTCAAGAGTAGATATTCCCGGACTGAAAGGAAACACCGATTATACACTGAAAATCGAAGGTTCATCGGGTTCTGCGAGCTGTCAGGTCAAAACTCTTTCATATGACCGTACCGGCTACGCTCATCAGGACTTTTCAGACATTGGCGCATACAATGATGATGGTACATTAAAGCCTGACGTAACCGTGATATATGTCACAAACGAAAATAAGGATACCATTACTTACAACGGTAAGACAGGTCTTTACAATATCTTTTTCAGTGCTAAGCCAAAGAATGTCTGCTTCCGCTTAATCGGCACACTGGATGTTCCTGCCGGTACTGTTGCCAATGACGGAAGTCATAATGACGGCTCAAATATGCTCTATCTGCAAAACAGTTCCAATGTAACTGTAGAGGGTATCGGCGACAATACCGACCTCATTGACTGGGGCATCGAGATGAAACGCTGTACAAGCTGTGAATTCCGCAATCTTCATCTTGGAAACTACCCTGACGATGCAATAGCAATGACAGGTAATGCAGATATACTCTCAGAGCATATCTGGGTGCATAATAATACAATTGAAAAGGGATATAATCAGTTTGCAGGCAACGGTCATGTAGATGCTGACAAAGCAGACGGTGACGGCTCACTGGATATGAAGTGGGCGCAGTACATAACTGTTTCTTACAACGAATTCATAGGCTGCCACAAAACTTCACTTGTGGGCGGAAGAAAAGATCAGTTTCAGGATAATATCACTTACCACCACAACTGGTTCAATGGCACGGGATCAAGAAATCCCCGTGTAAGAAACGCTCATGTGCATTCATTTAATAACCTCTTTACTGACAATACCGAATATGGCATCTGCGCTTCATATAACTCAAAAGTATTCTCTGAGTGTAATTATTTTGAGAGGACAAAGTCACCGCTGTATGCCATAAATATGGGCAAGGATGACTATTCGGGTACGATAAAGTCGTTCGGTGATGTGTTCGATGACTGCCAGCCTGATGAGGGACTCGCATATCAGATCATCGATAACAGGACCGATTCAACTGCTATAGCTAATCTGATATCCGGCGGAGAGAGTTATGATAACTTTGACCTGAATCTTTATGAATATACGGTTCAGTCCCCTGCTGATGCAAAGACAGATATTCAGCAGTATGCCGGCAGAATGAGATCGGTCGCTGCCGCTGATATTCCGGCGCCCGTAATCCCTGATGAGACTTCCGTCAGCGGTGACATCAACGGAGATGATATTTTTAATATATCAGATGTTGTCATCCTTCAGAAATGGCTGATCGCTGTTCCTGATACACATCTCGAAAACTGGAAAGCAGGAGATCTTTGTGACGATGACGAGCTTGATGGATTCGATCTCTGTCTGATGAAGAAAAAACTAATAGAGAAATAAAGAGAGAGGTATCCGATCATGAGAAAAAACATTATAAAAAAATGCTCTGCAATTGCAGCTGCTGCACTTATCACATCGGCTTTTACAGAAGTGGGCAGTAACGGGGCAAAGCTAAGTTACATACATAATGCACACGCAGAAACAACTACGGTGATCGAAGGCGTAAAAACTGAGAGTGCAGGAGGCTGGAATGAGATGCTTTACCTTGTTGTCTCGGGTATTGCTCATTCTGACGTTACAGGCGTTTCCTACAGCGGAGCTTCAAACGGCAGCTTCTCCGACGAAGATCTCAGATACCTTGTAAGAGATACAGATAACGGTCTCAGAGTAGATATTCCCGGGCTGAAAGCAGGTAATTATACAGTAACGCTTACGACCTCAAAGGGCGAGTTTACCGAAAGCGGTATTTCAGTAAGTGCTCAGGACCGCTCCGGTTATGCACATTTCAATTATACTGACGGCGTTGGTGCTTATACCGACAGCGGAGAGTTAAAGCCTGATGCAAAGGTGATCTATGTTACAGATGAAAACAAGGATACTGTTTCGGTAACTTCCAAGGACGGTACAACAGTAAGCGGTATCGGTAATATCCTCAATTCCGCAGGTCAGGATACAGGAGACGGTACCTGTTCCAACGGTAGCACTGTTACCAATACCAACAGCGGCATAATCAAAAAGCTGGCTGAGGACGGCACTCCTCTTGTTATACGTATTGTCGGAAACGTCACAGCCCCTTACGGACTGACAGCTTACAATACAACTGATTTCGGCGGCCTCAAGGGCGATAACGGCTTCATGGCAAGAATGAGATCGGGTAAGGATATCACTATCGAAGGTATCGGTACTGACGCCTGCATAAACGGCTGGGGAATACATTTCATATGCGAGGAAGCTGCTCCTGAGTTCGGTAAAAGCTTTGAAGTCAGAAATTTAGCATTCAGAAATGTTCCCGAAGACGCTGTTGGTATGGAGGGCGTTCAGGTGAACGGCGTGGTCACCGCCTCAGTTGAGAGATGCTGGATACATAACAACGAATTCTATGTACCGAACATTGAAAAGCCTGCCGAATCCGATAAAAAGCAGGGTGACGGCGCCTGTGATTTCAAGCGTGGTCAGTATTTCACCAACAGCTATAATTACTATGAGGGATATCATAAAACCAATCTGGTAGGCGCTAACGACAGCAACTTACAGTATAATATCAGCTTCCACCACAATTACTGGAAGGATTGTGCTGCAAGAGGACCGATGGCAAGACAGGCGAATATCCACATTTACAACAATATCTACGAACATCAGACTGACGTTGGTCAGGATTCCCGTGCAAATTCGTACTTCTTCTCTGAGTATAACTTATTTGAAAACTGCGATGACTGTACAGTTATCAAGTCAGGCGGCGCTATCAAGAGTTTCAATGATGCATTTGTAAACTGTGAGCATCAGACAACAGGTACAGTTGTGGAATCAAAAACGCAGGCAATTTCAAATAATAATAAATTCCCAGACTTCGATACTAACGAATCACTTTCATATATACCAACAGGTAATTACGTTCTCGAAACAGATACTTCAAAGCTGAAGGCAAATTTTGAAGTTGACGGCGGTACTATGGACGAAAACTCAACATCTCCCGTTATCATCGATGCCGCTCCTGTTTTTGTCAACGGAGACATCAACGGAGATGGTATGTTCAATATATCAGATGCTGTCGTACTTCAGAAATGGCTGATCGCTGTTCCTGATACACATCTCGAAAACTGGAAAGCAGGAGATCTTTGTGACGATGACGAGCTTGATGGATTCGATCTCTGTCTGATGAAGAAACTGCTGATTGGTGAGACTGACGGATCTCATTAATGTGTTGCCTCTGCTCTCTATCTGCATATAAGACAACACCGCATAAAGATTGGAATTATTTCAATGCCCATGAGACAGGAAGGCTTTGTACGGTATTGTCTTAGGAGAGTTTGGTTGATTTGTAAGGGACAAATCAGATATATCAGCTGTACATGATCTGTGCAGCTGATTATTTTTTTCTCCAGCCACACAGTTAAAACGGGGGGCGGGATACAAAAAACTGACTCCGCTTGAATTGCGAAGCCAGTTCGTTGCTTTATTCA
>JAAYBK010000467.1 GCA_012718885.1 Ruminococcus sp.
AAAGCAGGAGTACATCATCTACAAAATGATGTATCCCGGACTGTACATCCTCGCAGGCGCACCGAAGATAGGTAAGTCGTGGTTAGCGCTGGACTTGTGTATGTCAGTCGCAAACGGTGAACAGTTTCTCAAGCACGATACAAATAAAGGTCAGGTATTGTATCTCAGCCTTGAGGACAATCTCCTGCGCTTGCAGAACAGGATATATGAACTCACAGATGAACCATATGAGAACTTGAACTTCGCAATAGAAGCGCAGTCAATAGGAAACGGTCTTGAGGAAGAACTTGAAAAAAGTAAACAGGAGCTTCCGAATCTGAAAGTAATTGTTATCGATACACTTCAGAAAGTCAGGTGCAACACTGATGTCAACTATGGTTCAGACTACAAGGAGCTCTCTGTACTGAAAGCGCTTGCGGACAAGCTGAAAGTTGCAATACTTGTCGTACACCATACGCGCAAGTGTTATGACAGTGATCCCTTCAATATGGTTTCAGGCTCGACAGGAATCATCGGCAGCGTTGACGGAATCATGGTCATGATCGAAGAAAGAAGAGGAAGCGGTAAAGCTAAACTGCACTGCGCAGGTCGTGACATTGAACACCTTGAATTGAATCTTGAGTTTGCAAATCACAGGTGGAATGTAATTGATGTTGTGCCTGAATCAAAGCCTGACCTTTTCTCTTTCGCAATTCATGATCTCATGGTCGATGAAAAACGCTTCACAGGTTCTGCAACAGAACTCTGCAAGCTGATGTACAAACATTTCGGTTATGAGTATGCTCCGAACTGGATGACTCGCAATCTTGTTCAGAATACTGAAGAATTGAAAGTATATGGTGTGCAATTCAGTATGCGCAGAAGTCACGGCTCACGAATACTGGAACTCGTTTACGATCAGTCGGGTGACAGTAAAAACGGAAGTCTGATGTGGGTAGAAATTGCTGACCATACTGGCACCCAATGTTCAGAAAACGTCTATTTACCTTTGTTTGAGGCGGGTGACGGTAAAACTGAGGGTGACGGTATTTGTGGTTCAGGGTGACGGTATAATGTTCTCGGGTGACAGTAAAATCACGCACAAAAATGCCCGTTTTTACCGCCGATACAGCAATCGGGTAGTTATCCCACCTGCGACGGTGAAAGCGATTGTCGTGCAACGTGGAGCGAGTGTGGCGATACCGCACAGATACTATCGGCAGAGGGAAAAGTTGTGGTGATATCATCACAGTGAAAGGAGTGGTAGGAGTGGAAAAATATCTGAAAATCGTGCAGTGACTGTCTGTTGCAGGATAAAGTTTCGGGGTCGCAGCCCCCGAAACGGTCACAGCGGAACGGCAAAGCCGACCGCAATTCGCAGAAAATCAAAAATAGCCCAAAGGAGTCGTAACTTCGCTGAGTGTTACGGTTCAGGAGTCGAAAATGAAAGATTCAGCGAAACATAGGAAAATATACGGCGTCGCAGAGTAATAATGGAGGTAAATATGGAGAAGAAGGAAAAACAGGCGGTATGGCTCTACCCAAAAACAAAAGAGCTGATCATCAAGCATATGGACGAGGCAAATGCGAGATCCCAGAGTGAATTCATCGAGGAGGCTATCAAGTTTTACTCCGGCTACCTCGACTGCACATCAAGCAATATGACTGATTATCTCGGACATGTACTGACGTCAATCATCGACGGTATAGTAAAAGGCTCGGAGTACAGGATAAACCGCGGGCTCTTCAAGCTGGCGGTTGAGTCGGCAATGCAGTCTCACATCATCGCGGCGTTAAATGATGTTGACGACGAAACAATCGACGACCTCAGAGGCATGTGCATCGATGAAGTAGCTCACATCAATGGTTTGATAAACTTCGAGAGAGCATACGATTATCAGAAAGGGGATGATGACGATAAGTGAAAAATTGAGGTCTGGCATTTATATTTCCGAGGACTTGCTCAGGGAGTGCGACGAGTATCTTTCCAAGAGCGGCGGCAGCCGCTCGGAGCTTATCGAGTCAGCACTGAGATTATATCTCGCAACGAGAAAGATAAAAGACAAGTCGGAAGTGCTCGTGCCTGAGCTTGCGAAGTGTATCTCCGCAGCCAATGACGAGGGAATAACTAAAATATCAAAAGGACTTTTCCGATACGCAGTGGAGGTTGAAATGCTCATCGCACTGCTGGCGGTGACCTTTGATATCAGTAAAAATGAACTGAAAGCCATACGCCGTGAGGCAGTAAACAACGTCCGCAGAACGAGAGGAAAGATAAATCTCGATGATCTTATCATGCGAAATGAGCGCGAGAGTATCATCGATGATGATGACTCCTCGATACAGGGAGACACCTAACTCAGTGGTAAAACATCCGTGAGTTATTATTCGGGGCTCGACTACCGAAGCGGTACCTGAGCGATGAAGTCCCGAAACAGAAATGCACTCAGTCCTATCTCAGAATCGAGTTCCCCAAATGGGAATTCGGTATAACGGGATGAAATATCCTGTCATGGATATGGGATACCAGAACAGTACCTCATATACTGAGTCGGCAAATCGCAGTGAGGAAGAATAGTATTGACAAAGAAGTATAAATATAATATAATCAAACTTATAAAACAATATAATTATTGCGAGGTGATTATATGGCAGAAGAATATTTAGTACATGATGATACGGAGTATGAAATTCTAAACCCAGTAAAATTCAATAAACTCACACCTGAACAGCAAATAGAAGTATTGCATAGTTTGTATCCAAATCCAGAGACGTTAAAAAGTGAGGCATTAAAAAGAGGACTAACCTTGCCAGATTAAGATAAATATGATTATAAAAGATTGAACCGCCTTGCACAAGGCGGTTTTCTTATTTCCTAAAATCACTTATGACCTATATTTATGCTCGTCATAAGTGCTATTTCGTTTAAAGGAGAAATGTAACATGAACAATGTAAATCACATCAGACACAACAACGAGACAAATAGAAGGAGTATGATTGAATGGCTAAAGACAAAACAGAAACTAAAATAGTAATGCTGACCATAAAGGAGGCGGCAGCTCTTGTGGAGGGGCTGACCGAATACAGAGTCCGCCAGATGTGCTTAAGCGGCCAGGTGCCGCACATCATGGCAGGGAAAAGTATCTCATCAACAAAGAGCTTTTTCTGAAATACCTCCGTGGAGAAACAGCATAAGTATAGAAATAAAAGCGCGTTTTTACTGGACTTCCGCACCGAGTTGTGGTATTATGTCGTTGGCAAAAACACGCCGTATTTATGAATGGAGGTATAAATTATGGCGACTATCAGAAAAAGACCAAATGGTTCATTTGAGATAAAAGTATCCTGCGGATACGATATTCATGGAATACAGCACAATCAGTACAAAAGCTATTATCCGGAAGCTGGCATGACACCTCGTCAAATAGAGAAAGAGGTCAACAAACAGGCGGTACTGTTCGAGGAGGAATGTAAAAAAGGTCAGATAACATCGGCTATCAAGTTTGAGGCATTTGCCGAGCAGTGGTTTGACGAATATGCAAAAGTCAATCTGAGACCGACAACGTTTTCAAAAATGAAGCAGGTCACCAAGCGTATCTACGCTGCAATAGGACACAAACGAATGGACAAGATAACGGCCAGAGATATTCAAAGATTCATCACCGACCTTATCGTGAACGGCAGGCACATGGTCACAGGTAAGCCGCTGTCACGAAAGACAGCTATACATCATCTGAGCTTTATCAGCGACATATTTAGCTATGCTATCCGTATGGGAATGCTGACGGACAATCCGTGCAGCCGAGTTGTGATACCCAAACTGGAACAGAAGGAAAAGGAGATATACACCCTTGACGAAGTGAAGAAGCTGTTTGAAGATCTGGGCTATGAGCCCATGTGGTTTCAGGTCTATATCACTCTTGCGATATACAGCGGATTCAGAAGAAGTGAAATGCTGGGACTGGAGTGGAAGGACATCGATTTTGACTACAACACCATAAGAGTCCGCAGAACTTCCCATTACACACCTGCAAAGGGTATCTACACTGATACTACGAAAACGAAGAAGTCTCAGCGAGTGGCAAAGTTTCCCGATGATGTTATGGATATGCTGAAGAAATACCGCAAGGAGCAGAGAAAAGAAGCCCGTCGGCAGGGAACAAAGTGGGAGGACCACGACCGACTGTTCACCAAATGGAACGGCACACCGATGTATCCGGAAATGCCGTACAAGTATCTGAAAAGCTACTGCGAGAAGATAGATATACCCTTCCGTGGGATACACTCCCTGCGGCATCTTCACGCTTCGCTTCTCATCTACGAGGGGATAGACGTTGTAGCTGTGTCGGCAGATATGGGACATAGTATCGTAGGAACTACCTTGAACCTGTACTCCCATATGTTCCAGGAGGCAAGAGCACGAAACTGCGATGCCATAACCAATGCACTGAGATTTACCCGAGAGGGGAAAGACGCTAAACCTAAGTCCGCAAAGGAGGCTGAACCTGACATTGACGAAGATGAGGACGAGCTTGAAGAAGAAAATATGGGGCAGACTATGGCGTAAAAATACTCCGCAGAGCGAAAGCTCTGCGGAGCACCTGCAATTGTTAAATAAAAAAATAAGTGGTCAATAAGTGGTTGCGAGCACTTTTAAAATAGAACTAGCTCGCCAAATGGCTGTTCTAAGCCGTTTGCGAGCCTTGATTCTGGTGGAGGCGAGGGGAATTGAACCCCTGTCCGAAAGTTCATTCATGCAACTTTCTACGAGCGTATTGCACCTATTATAGTTCCCTTAACAGACCGCCGGTACACGGGCTGAAAGCCAAGGTAGTCCGTATACAGAACTGAGGCACGGACACTCCTCAGATCCGTTCACCACTAATCGATGCCCAAGCGGAAGCCGTGGTACTCATCCGGTGGACAGAAGCTGACTTAAGCAGCTACCAGTGCACTATTTCTAGTTACTGTAATGTTATTTCTTGCGTTTATATTTAAACGTGGCGCAGTTTAAGGAGATTACACCGCAGCTCCGCTCGCTTATCACACTTCAAAACCCCCGTCGAAACCTTTACGCCCCCATAAAAAGGGGAAGTAAGGAAGAACGCTTAGAAGTGAAATAACTTTAAAAATATTATACACCAAAAGGCGGCTTGTGTCAATAGCAAAAGGTGAGGGAAATGTGTCGGCAAGCGGAGAAAAAAGTGATATTTACTGTTTTTTAGTGCGAATAACGTTACAACAATCTGAACTGCGGCAGTATAATATGATAAAGGGGATCAAGGAAGATGTGTGAAAAGCTTTCACATGGCGAACACAGTGGATACAATTTGGATAAAGTTTACAAAATAATATTGACTTTAAGTTTGCAATATGATAATATAAACTCGTGAAATAGTTTTTCACAGCAAGGGATGGAATTTACTCGATATGCTCATATGAAAAGGAGGTATTCATATGTTTGGCAGGAAAAAGAATAGTTTTGACAGCAGTTGGGGTACTAATTATGAGACTACGGTATCAGGTGTTGAAAAGATAACTAAAAAGAGAAAGGGCCGCAAGATCGCTGCGATAAGCGGTGTTTCGGCAGCCGTTCTTGTAGGCAGCGGCATTGCTGCATATAATCTGTCTCCATTCGTAAAAAATCAGGTAAGACTCAGGGTGATGAAGCCGAAGAACTATTACGCATGGATCTATGAAGAAAACGGAAAGGAGCTTGCAAAGAGGCTCAGTGAGTCTTATGATACTCATCTTACCCGCTTTGAGAACGGTCAGCATTCAAACGTGAGCATCGATTACGAGCCTACGGCTGAAGCTTTGCAGAAGTTCCATGAGAAGTATGTGGACGATGGAAAGGAGCTTGATGAAGAGGATCGCCGCTTCCTTGATGTTGTTGACAAGACGGACAAGCTGGGCATAGCTCTTGATACGTATTCTAAGAATGGCAACATCCAGTTCTCTGCTTCGGGCAGCCGAAACGATCAGGCGTTGTTAAGCTTTGATATGATGCTTGCCGGCGGTGAAGGAGACATTTTCGCCCGTGTTCCCCAGCTTACTGAGCAATGGCTTGGATTCTCATTGGATGAGTGGATGGGTGATGATCCGGATGCAAAGAAAATAAGGGACGCTTACTATGAGGTCATCAGCGATCCTCGTTCCTTCCTTAGCCCGGATGAGCTTGAGGATGAGATCCTCAGGTATGTGGGAGTGTGGAACGACACCGTTGAAAAGGTAAGGCTCAAGAACAGCGAAGAGGTCGAGATAAACGACATCACCGTGAAATATACCGTTGCTACAGTCCGGATCGACGATGAGATGATGTGTGATATCGCCAACAATTTCGCCGAGTCTGCAAAGGATGATGATATAATCAGAGGAATTGTTGTTGATAAGCTTGGCGTTGCAACAGATGAAGAATACGATGAGTTCTTCGATGAGCTGATCGATGATATCAACGAGGATTTTGATAGCAGTGAAGAAGAGGAGAAAGATCCTCTTGAGGAAAAGCCTGCAATAAGCTTCCGCACATATATCGACCCCACAGGCGTTATAAGAGGTTTTGAGATCAAGGAAGACGCTGACAACAGCTTCAGAGCTGTAGTCGGCAAGAAGGGCGATGAGGTCTGCGGAGAGGTCGTATTAATGGATGACGGAAGCCCCGAGTTTGAGGCGGATCTTTACGCTGAGGAGACAAGCAAGGATGTGTACAGCGGCAGTATCGAGTTTATCGACCATACCCGGGAGTACGACTTCGATCTTGACGATTACATCGAAAAAGCAGAAAAATATACAGTTGAGTTCGAGGATTTCAGCATCGAAAACGACGAACGTAAATATTTCAATGCGGATGTAACGATCATAATGCCTGATGAAGATCCTATAGAGATCGAATTTGAGGCGGACAGCGATCATCAGTCCATAATATATGAGATCGTTGTTGATGATGTTGATTACGGTAAGCTCACTGTTTCCTGGTCAACTGAGGAAGAAGCTGATATAGATATTCCTTCAAGAGAAGACAGCTTTATGATCGACAAGAACAATAGAAGCAAACAATCTTTAAAGCAGTATGTTGACAGAGATCATATGAAGAACTTTATCAAGGAGCTCCTTGTAAAGCTTGATATCGACGATAAGAATGCCGACGAGCTTGCTGAGGACGCTGCATCAAGGATCTATGACGATATCGATGAAGTCTATGATGAGATCGATGAATTCTCAGAAAGAGAAACAAGAAACAGAATCCTATAACAAAAAAGCCTGTGCATTAATGCACAGGCTTTTTTGCAACAGGGACGAAAAAAGCCATACCTGAAGCAGGTATGGCTTAAAGTTATTCGATAACGATACCCCATCCGGAGCTTATCTTACGGTACAACCGCATTTTCTCTTTCTTCTTCTGGCCTTTGAATACAGTGAATACTGCAAGGGCAACGAGAAGAGTAAGCACAGCACCGATCACGATACCAACGACACCCTTGATAACAACGAGTGCAAGCACCCAGATAAGGATAGCAGCTATAAGGATGATAGGAAGACAGAATGAAGTAAAGGTTCTGTTCTTGACCTTGATATAGTGCTGGATATCCTTTATGCTGAAGCTTTCGTAGTTACGAGCAATGAAGTTATCAGGCTGAGCCCACTTGCAGAATTCAGCAAGGCTCTGGAACTTAGCGGTATAGTCCTGATAATCGTGGAATTTCTCATTGAAACGAGCTACACGGTAGCTTACAACAACAGAATTAGATGAGTTCTCAGCATCCATAACGTGGATGATAGTACCTGCTTCGGCCTGTCCTTTCATAGAACGGGTCACAAGAAACTTTCTATCTATCGCTTCATCAATATTGAGCAAATAAGTCATAACTATCCCTTCCTTGACAAGTAAAAATTAAACAGTGCTTTTTAATTATACGTCATACAAGTCAAATTGCATTATAGCTTCATCATACTTATTATAGCATAACCCTATGAAAATTGCAAGAGCAAATATGCAATAATATGATGAGAAGCAGAAATTCGCTATAATTGTAAATTTCACCGCCTACCGGACAGGAGTATTTGACTAAAATGCCTATCTCGCAGTGAAAAAATCGATAGAATATGTGCTCTCCGACGGAATATCGGAGAGTCACATCTGATCCGATCAATGATCGGTATTACTTTTTGAGGTTAAGATTAGCCTTAGCTACCTTTTTTCTGTCCTTAGCCTGCTTGAGCATATCCTCCTTGGACATACCCTCGCCGTTGTCATTAGTTGCATCGTCTTCATCTTCAAGGAAGTTACTGAGTCTCTTCTTGAAAGCGCTTCCGCTGGATTTTGATGAGAGCATAAGGCTGCTCTGCTGCTGCTGGTAAGCACTTCTTATAGGGGCTGCGCCGCCGTGAACTGAATGACCGCCGTATGCCTGGTTATATGGAGCAGCGTTCATATTCTGCTGATACATTGAACCGTGCGTACCGCCGTTCATATAAGGACCTGGCTGTGGGAAGCCCTGCTGAGGATAGCCGCCCTGCTGGGGATAACCCTGCTGTGGGAAGCCCTGCTGAGGATAGCCGCCCTGCTGGGGATAGCCCTGCTGAG
>JAAYBK010000468.1 GCA_012718885.1 Ruminococcus sp.
CGACTTCGGCAGTCATGAGGCCAAGCCCGGTGATACAGTTCATGTAAGCGTGACTGTAAAGACCGGACATAATCCTGTTGCTGCTATGGATGTTGTGTTCGCTCAGGACAGCCCGTTAAAGCTTGTGGCTGTCGGCGGAACTTCAGAGGCCTTCGGAAAAGCTCAGGTAAGCCCGAATATGGATCTTCCGGGATGCAGCTTCACTTGCGGAGGCGCTAACGGTGAGGGCATATTCGCCGATGAGAATAAGGCAGTGTTTGAGCTTACATATGAGATACCGCAGGATTGTCCCGGCGGCGAGTACCATATAGGCTTCGGCAGCAAGTGCAGCGTGTTCAACGACAATACCGAGTGGACATATAAGACTGCCCAGACAGGCGGTGTCATTAAGGTCACTGCCACTGAGAAGCCTAAGTTCGCTCTCGGAGATGTAAACAATGACGGTACAGTTGACGGTTCAGATGCAACTATCGTTCTCAGGGAATTCGGAAACGTTCTTGCCGGCAAGGGTGCTTCGTTCACTCCTGAGCAGTTTGAAGCAGGAGACGTTGACAGGAACGGTACTATCGACGGTTCCGATGCGACACTCATCCTTAAGTTCTTTGGTCTGGCTGTAGATAATAAGGAATTATCATACGGCGGCATGGAGCCCTGGATGGAGAAAAATTTCTGGAATAAAAAGTCATGACCTGATACATGATTTTTTATCATAAGCAAAAAAGTGCAGCTGCCTGTGTACATCGGGCGGCTGCCACACTAAGGGAGGAAAAAACCATGAAGAAATTATCAAGCAGGCTTGTTTCTGCGTTCCTCAGCCTTGCAGCAGGATTGATGTGTGTCACTGCTCCGGCTGTAAACGCAGTTGAGCCAATCGTAACAGAGACTTCAGCAAAGCAGGCTTCAAGAATGCTTTGGGAAGTTGACAACGCACAGACTAATGCAGGCAGTGATGTTCAGGTCGAGATCAAAGTTTCAAACAGCGTTGCACTGAAGAGCATCAGCGGCCTTGTGCTCACAGTTGATGGAAATATCACTCCGAAGAGCATTACTTCAAACGCAGGCGGCTCAGTTGACTATACTGTAAGCGGCAACAAGATCTCATTCAGCCTTACAGGTCTCAGCAAGGTAGCAAACGGCGGCACTGTCCTTACTGCAACATATCATGTAAATGACGGCTGTGCACCAGGCTACTATAAGGTAGACTGGACTAATGACGCACTTTTAGGCGCATACGGCTATCTCAACGACGGCTCCGTATATTACCCCACATTTGAATATGGCTATATCCGTGTATTGAACGGCGGAACAGCTGCAACTACAACAACAAAGCCGGTTGTTACTACAACGACCACAAAGAAGGCTGCTACAACTACAACAACTACCAAGAAAGCAACCACAACAACTACTACAACTACTACGGCAAAGCTTACAACTACAACAATGCCTCAGACAACGACTACTACAGGTGCAGATGAGGTGCTTAAGAAGGCTGTGGTATCTGCAAAGATCCTGAGCAATCCTACAAAGCTGACATATCCTGTCGGCACAGAGCGCCATGAGATCTTAGCTAACGGCTTTTCATACCACATAAAGATCGATGCTGAGTATAAGAGCGGTAAAAAGGCTGTATATGAAGAAGATCTTACAGGCAGACTCAATTATCTCAGCTGTCCTAAGAGCGATAATCCTGCTGAAGAATTCCCGCCTCTCCTTTGCAGAGATGAGCTGGATTATTCAGAGATCGACATCACTAAGCCCGGTCACTATCCTGTATATCTGAGGATCTACTTCGCAGATCAGTCACTCGGCGAATACCGTGATGTTGCGTTCTATGTTGACTATGTGGCTGATGCTACAACAACTACAACTGCTGCAACAACTACTACCACCACCACAACTACTAAGACTGAGGGCGGTTATCCTGAGGATGCAGTTATTACATTCGATTTCGGTACACATGAGGTACAGCCCGGCAGCACATTCAAGGTTGAGGTCGGCATTGAGGCTGGCGAAAACCCGATTATTGCTATGGATGTTAAGTTTGCACAGGACAGCCCGATCAAGCTTGTTGGAATAAGCGATACTTCTCAGGCATTTGAGAGAGCGCCTATCCAGAAGAATCTCAATATTCCTGCTTGTAATTTCCCTGCTAAGGGCGATGATGGAAACGGACTGATCGCAGACGAGAACAAGGCTGTATTCACCCTTACATACGAGGTACCTGTCAACTGCCCGGGCGGCGAGTATAAGATCGGCTTTGGTGATAAGTGCGAGGTCTATTACGACAACACTGCATGGAACTACAAGACAGCGCAGAAGGGCGGTATCGTCAAGGTAAATGCTCCTGAACAGGAGGATTATGCTCTCGGTGATGTAAACAATGACGGAACAGTTGACGGTTCAGATGCAACTATCGTTCTCAGAGAGTTCGGTAATGTTCTTGCCGGCAAGGGCGAAAGCTTCACACCTGACCAGTTCAAGGCTGGAGACGTTGACCTGAGCGGCGTTATCGACGGTTCAGATGCTACTCTCATCCTCAAGTTCTTCGGCGAAGCAGGAAAGGATATCAATGTCTCCTACGGCGGTATGCAGAAGTGGATGGACGAGAATTTCTGGAAAAAAGATGAAAAATAATAATTACTAAGGAATAAGCGATGATGAATTTATTTAAAAGAATAACTTCTATACTCTGCTCAGCAGCACTCACAGCCTGCATGGCTTCTACAACAGCTATTGCAGCATCAGATAATTACTGCGATAAGCAGGATAACATGGAAGCAGTGTATGACGGTTCATACTGGAAACAGCCTTCTTCCTGGCTGGAAGAACTGGATCCGGCTGAATACGGCGGCAGCGGTCCTGAGATAAAGATCGACAAAATAGTAATTGGTAAAAGCAAAGCACCGAGCTCTATTCAAAGCGTACGCTTCTCTTATTCGGGACCGGAGCAGGAGGTCTCTACGCTCAGCTTCCATGTTTACTATGATACACGTATGATGCCTCTCGTTGGTAGAAGAGGACACTACTTCAATGACTCACATGATGCATTTGTAGATTTTACTATTGAAGACAGTCTGGTACAGCCCGGAGAACTTTTCGTAACAGCTTCATCCGGCGGCAATAATCTCTATGCCGGTAATATGTTTTCAGTAGATTTTCAGATTCCTGCAGATGCGGCCATCGGCGATATCTATCCTATAGGTATCGTATACAAGCAGGAAGGCAAAAAGAATGACCTCTTCCTGGATGCTGATAACACAAGAGCGGGCAGACTGCACATGGCTTACGTGTTCTCGCAGGGCATCGAGAATGGTTATATCAAGGTGTATTCGGATGTTATTTCTATTACCACTACAACAACTGCCAAGCCGGTCACCACAACTACAACTACTAAAAAGATAACCACCACCACAACTACTACTGCAAAGCCTGTGACAACAACTACCACGACTCAGCCTGAGCCAGTGGGATATGATCTGGGCGATGTGAACAATGACGGTACAGTTGACGGCTCGGACGCAACTATCGTTCTCAGGGAGTTCGGCAATGTGCTGGCAGGCAAGGGCGAAAGCTTCACACCTGAGCAGTTCAAGGCAGGAGATGTTGACCTGAGCGGCGTTATCGACGGCTCAGATGCTACCCTCATCCTCAAATTCATCGGTGAAGCCGGAAAGGACATAGAGGTCTCCTACGGAGGTATGCAGAAGTGGATGGACAAGAATTTCTGGCATAAAGAGGCATAACGCCCAACATATTGCCGTGTGATGCGGCAATGCATGGGAAAAATAACAAAATATAAGCGTATCGGCGGCTTTTTAAGGATTACCCCTTGACAAGCCGCCTCTTTTTAGGTATAATATATCAGTGTGCTGAATTATGCACATTTATATTATTAAGAAAAGGAGGAAGATTATGCCTACATTTAACCAGCTCGTTCGTAAGGGAAGAAAGGACCTCGAGACAAAGTCTACAGCTCCTGCTCTCCAGAAGGGCTACAATGCTAAGAAGAAGGTACAGATCAACCAGAGCTCACCTCAGAAGAGAGGCGTTTGCACAGCTGTAAGAACTGCTACACCTAAGAAGCCTAACTCAGCTATGAGAAAGATCGCAAGAGTTAAGCTCACAAACGGTTACGAAGTTACATCTTACATCCCGGGTATCGGTCACAACCTTCAGGAACACAGCGTTGTTCTCATCAGAGGTGGACGTGTAAAGGATCTCCCTGGTGTGCGTTACCACATCATCAGAGGTACTCTCGATGCTCAGGGCGTTGCTAACCGTGGCCAGGCTCGTTCCAAGTACGGTGCAAAGAGACCTAAGCAGAAGTAAGATACTTCATCAGCAGTACGGCAATGCTGAAAAATATGCCGTGATCATTCAATAATATAGGCTGACTAACTACCGCAGGTTGTGCGGAGATGATATAGATGATATATTCCCTCTGCAATGGCCTGACGTGCTGACCGGCGAAGTGTGCCGGTATTATCCGGCAGTAACCGGTAAAGTCCGAGTACCTATGAATTCATGAATCTATGTGAAGGAGGGAAGCGAAATGCCAAGAAGAGGTAATATCGCAAAGCGTGATGTATTACAGGATCCTGTATACAATTCAAAGCTCGTAACACGCCTTATCAACAACATTATGCTTGATGGTAAGAAGGGTGTTGCTCAGAAGATCGTTTATGGTGCATTCGAGATCGTTGCTGAGAAGACAGGCAAGGACGCTCTCGAGGTGTTTGAGCAGGCAATGGAGAATATCATGCCTGAGCTCGAAGTAAAGGCTCGCCGTCTCGGCGGTGCCACATATCAGGTCCCCATGGAGGTTAGACCTGAAAGACGTCAGACTCTCGGTCTCCGCTGGATCACAAAGTATTCCAGAGAGAGAAACGAGAAGACAATGAAGGAAAGACTTGCCGGTGAGATCCTCGACGCTCTTAACGGTACAGGCGGTGCCTGCAAGAAGCGTGACGATACTCATAAGATGGCTGAGGCTAACAAGGCCTTTGCTCACTACCGCTGGTAAGGGTCATAGGAGGATATTATGGCAAGAGATTGTTCACTTGAAAATACCAGAAATATCGGCATCATGGCCCA
>JAAYBK010000469.1 GCA_012718885.1 Ruminococcus sp.
CCCCACATAAATGAAAGATCCCCGAGCCTTAGCTCGGGGATCACTTGATTAATTTACAGATTTTCTGCACTGACTTGTAGCATGACAGAGTTCTTCAAATATATCCTGATTAGTCAGAAATGTCACACTTGACATTAATTTGTAAACGTCAACCATACCACAAGCCACACAAAGTATCAATATTCCTCACCGGGAACAAGGAGCATCCTCATCATAGTCAGATCGAAGGTATCGATCTTCCCGTCCTCACAGAGGTCACCGGCCTGCCACTGTTTCAATTCAGTCGTTTTGCTGTCCAGAAGCCATTTCTGTAAGGTGACTACATCAGCAAGATTGAACTTCCCGTCAGCGTTCACATCTCCCTTTATAATATCAGCTGCCGGAGACAGAACGTCCATCTTCTTGTACACGTTTTCATACATTGTCTCTGCCCAGAGCTTCTTCATTTCCTCGTAGCCTTCTGAACTTGGGTGAACACCGTCTGCGCTAAGCGCCCAGGTGTTTTCCTTGAAGAACTTGTCAAAGTCCGGACCGTGAACGAGCTTGTCTCCGTATTCGCTGTAAAGCTTGTCCACCATGGCATTGTAATAGTCGGTATTGCTGCCGACATCGGGATTTGTTGAAGAGGGAATCTTAGGCAGTACAGGCACCTTGCCGGCCGTGAGAATGGCATCAATCATATATTTTGTGTTGTTGTAATAATTCTGCACGTTGTTGGGATTTCCCCAGCAGTCATTAGTGCCGTAGGCGATGCTTACGAAGTGGGCATTGCAGACGCTGAGCCACTGGTCGATATGCTCCTTGCCGTCACGGCTGGTAATTCCTCCGATACCGCCGTTTTCCTGTGCCGGGAAGAAGCGGCTGTCGATCTGATTTACATAGGCGGCATAGCTGGTGCCGTAAGCGTTGACCATACCGCCAGCTGTAATTGAATCGCCGAAGAATATCCAGCTGTCGAAAACTCCGTCGGAAACATCGTGGATATCAAGATTCAGCGTTATATTGTCGCCAAGTGCCTTTGAAACGTTCATACGGATCCAATTATAGCCCTCCATATCCACAATATGCTGGCGGGAACTGTAGCCGTTGTCTGTAACGATCTCTGCGACCTCCCAACCAGAGGAGGGATAGCTTCCGCCCGGTGCCTTGTTCACCTCTATTGTATAATCGATAGGCTCGGCAGACCTGCTGACATATACGCCTATGTTGTCATAGCTGCTAAGGTTATACCAGGCGGCAAGAACTTTTTTGCGCTTGGACTGTGGAACGCCGGACAGGTCATAGGCAAGATAATCGCCGGCAGATGCGCTCCAGAAAGTGTAATATTTATCGTCATTTCCTGCGGAAGCGCTGTTTGACTTTCCGGAATATGCAGGGACTCCACGGCTAATGATCTGGTTCACACTATCCTCAGCGGCATATGCAAAAGGTGCTGAGATGTTTGTCGAACGGTCATCTGTACTTATGAAAAGTGCTGCATTGCTGAGTGCTATAACTGCCGCAGCAGCTGTTGAGATTAGTTTTTTCATATTTCTACCTCCGATAGAATTCTTTATTTTAAGTATACATCATTTGGCGGAAATTGAAAACTACATTTTGTGCAATAAAACTTACATTTTGCCCCAAGATCACTGATAGTTTTTGTCATTCCCTCCGGCATAATCATATACTGAAAAGCAAACTGATATATGGATGATATTCTTCTGCTTAAGAAAAATGTCTGAAATGTCAGATAAATTGTGTGAAATATCATTTAAATCTTCTGATCTATCGTTTATAATATAGAATATAAAGGCATATCAGAATAAGCAGTTGCTTATGGAGGGATATTAAAATGTTCAGATCAACAAAAAGAATGACAGCGTCTGTGTTGGCGGCAGCACTGTCGGTATCAGCTGTTCCGTATATCGAATATTGTGACACAGCCGTGGCAGCAGAAACACTGATGACTCGAGATGTATGGTGTGCGAATGAGGATGTCAATCGCTGGGAGTCCGAGCATTTCCAGTTCATATGGGGAAAACACGGAGCGGATTCAGCAAAGATCACTCAGAGTTTCCTGGAGGAGAATGCGAAGAACCTGGAGGCCTGTTGGGATGTGTACATGAACGATCTGTCGATGGAACCGCCCACACAGTCAGTCAATATGCAGCTACGTGACGGAAACAAGTACAAAGTCAATTTTTACATATCCGGTACAGGTCTGTCACCCTTTGCTGACGATTGGGCGTATATGGGATATGACAGCCAGGGCTATGCTTTCATGTTCTGCTGTGTAGGCGCAATGCAGAATTCTCCAAATCC
>JAAYBK010000470.1 GCA_012718885.1 Ruminococcus sp.
GTTGCTGTTGTTACAAAGCCTTTCCTCTTCGAGAGAGAGCAGAAAATGGCTCAGGCTGAAAAAGGTATTGCTGAGCTGAGAAAGTATGTTGATTCACTTATCGTTATCCCTAACGAAAGACTTCTCGTTGGTCAGGATAAGCCTCTTACAATGATGCAGTCCTTCGCACTTTCTGATGAAGTGCTCAAGACCGGTGTCAAGAGTATTTCCGACCTTATCGTTGAAGAGGGATACATAAACCTGGATTTCGCAGACGTTTCTACTATCATGAAGGGTGCAGGCTACGCTCATATGGCTATCGGACATGGTTCAGGCAAGGACAAGGCAAGAGATGCAGCTCAGGCAGTTATCTCCAGCCAGCTGCTTGAGACATCTATCTCCGGTGCTAAGAGACTCCTTATCAATATCGCAATGTCAGAGGATATCCTTTCATCCGATGTTGATGCAGCTACAGAGATGATAACAGATACTGCAGCAGACGATGTAGAGTTCATCTTCGGTACAGCCTTTAAGGAGGATATGTCCGACGAGATGACTATCACAGTTATTGCAGCAGGATTTGATGACGAAGTTGATCCGGATGCTCTTCCTGTTGAGAGCAATGAAGATGACGTTATCTCTATCGAGAATCCTCTCATCGACGGTCTCGGATTCGGCAACAGCAGTGCTCCAAAGACTCCTTCATCCAATCAGGATTACGATCTTGATGATATCTTCAAGATGCTCGGTAACTAATTAAAATATGTGAAGGCTTCCCATTTCGGGAAGCCTTTTTTGTTTACCAGTAGTATATTTCAACTAATTATTATAGTAAAATGCACTAAAATCAACGAAAAAATTCTACATATTAATAGTTGAAATAATATATTGAATCTGTTATAATATATTAAAGGCAATTTTTTTCCTTGAATTTTTTAACCTCGGTCAGGCCGGGGGGAATGGAGTCTATCATGAGCGAACCAACAGTATTAAGAGAAACCGGTTTCGGTCAGAAGGGATATAATAAAGAAGATGTTCTTACTTACCTTGATGAACTGAACACTAAGATCGTTTCACTTGAGGATGAACTTAAAGCCGCAAAGGAATCCGGCTCATCATCAGATCCTCAGGAGATTATAAAGACCCGTAATCAGATGGAAAACCTCCAGGAGAAACTCAATAACTCAAATAACGCTCTCAGAGCTGCCAAGAAAGAGAATGAGGAACTCAAAAAGAAGATAGAGGAAGACCAGAAGCTCATCAACCAGCTCAAGGCTGGCGGTCCTGGCGCTTCAGCAGCTGCTGCTCAGGCAAATGCTCAGACTGCTGCTGCTCTCGAAGCTGCTAAGAAGGAAATAGACAATCTCAAGAACCAGCTTAAGAATGCTGAAGCTAAGGCTGCCGGCGGAGCAAATGCTCAGGCAAATGCTCAGACTGCTGCTGCTCTCGAAGCTGCTAAGAAGGAGATCGATAATCTCCGCAACCAGCTCAAGGCTGCTGAAGCAAAGGGCGGTGCTGCTGTTCCAGCCGGTAAGGAAGGCGCAGAGCTCGCTAAGGCTAAACAGGAGATCGCTAAGCTCACTTCCGACCTCAACGCTAAGTCCAAGGAGCTTGCTGACAAGACTGCTGCTCTCGAGGCTAAGTCACGTGAGTCATCTGACAATGTTTCAAAGATCAATCAGGTTGATTCTCTCCTTGCAAGCAAGGATACAGAGATCGCTAAGCTGAAGGAAGAGATCGAGGATCTCAAGGAGAACGGCGGAAATATCATTCCTTCCTCCTTTGATATGGGCGCTCTCTTTACTGAGGCTCAGAAGACTGCCGGAAAGATCACTATAGAGGCTCAGAAGAACGCTGACAAGGTTACAAGAGAGGCAAATGCCAAAGCAGAGCAGATCCTCAAGGATGCTAATTCTGAGGCAGAAAGAACTATTGCAAATGCTAATACTACAGCAGAAGCTTGCATCAAGGAGGCTAACGATCAGGCTAAGGCTACTGTGGATGATGCTAATTCACATGCAGACAAGGTAAATGCTATGTCTGCTACAGTACGCAGTATGCTTCTTAACGAGATCGAAAGCGTTAATACCAAGTTCAACGATATCACATCTGTTCTTACACGCCTTACAAACCAGGCTACTGACAGAATGAGCGAGGCTCAGCTTATCGTTGGCGAGGCAAAGAAGACTATCGATACAGCCGATAACGGTGTTGTAAAGAAGGGCGAAGCTCCTAAGGCTGATTTTAAGCCAACTGAGGCTCCTAAGGCTGCACTTTCTGATCTCAGCTCAGCTTCACCTGCTGCATTGAATTCTAAGAATGATCCTTTCTCCGGATCAAACTCAAGTAACTATTCACAGAACAATAACAAGCCGGCTCAGGCTCCTGCACAGGAACAGCAGAAGCAGGCTCAGCCTTCCAAGAAGAATAACTTTAGCTTCGATATGGCAGAGCTTCTTAAGGCTGCCGAGGAAGAGGCTGCAAAGAATCCTGAATCATAAACGAATTACCGCTCTTCTGTCCGGCTCTTGCCGGACAGAAGCTCAGCGGCTATACTTTTTATAAACTTTATTGCTGATCTTTCAGCAATGCCCGGAATGTTGGTGGATATCTTGCTTGATTTGGATTTCAATTTGAATGAATTCTGTGGTAAAACTGATGAGGAGCTTGCTGTGCTTGCAAGAAATGACAGAAATGCGGCAGCTATCCTTATGTCACGCTACTCGAAGCTTATTTCTATTAAATCGGAAATTTACGCAAATTCTGAAACCGACAGCGATGACCTGCGTCAGGAAGGGCTTATCAGCCTTTTCAGAGCAATAATGTCCTTTGATACGGGAAGGGAAGTCAAATTCTGCACCTATGCTGAGGTGTGTATCGTAAATCGTATGCGGACACTGGCGGCGAGGGCGAAGAAGAATCCAATCGTTTTTGAGAATATCGACGACAAGACGGATGAAAAAGAGCTTGCTGCGGAGGAGACTCCGGAGACTATCTACCTTTATAAGGAGCTTATTTCCGAGCTCTTGGAAGGTATGAATACCCTCCTTACACCAGTTGAAAGGACAGCGCTTGAATTCAGCATGGAAGGGATAAGCTACCGTGCTGCTGCAAAAAGAATGGGGATAAGTGAAAAGTCAGTGGATAATGCGATACAGCGTGCAAGAAGGAAGCTCCGTTCACTGATGATCAGATTGAATATGACCGTGTAGCTCAAAAAGAGCATTGTTTAACAAAGATGTAGGTGGGAGTCCGACCATGGTCCAAATATTTTAAGCGAGGTATATAAAAATGTACGAAGACAAGACATTAGTCTGCAAGGAATGCGGCAACGAGTTTATTTTCTCCGCAGGCGAACAGGAATTTTACGCTGAGAAAGGCTTTGTAAACGAGCCTCAGAGATGTAAGACTTGCCGTGACGCAAGAAAGAATGCAGGTAAGGCTGAAAGAGTTATGTACACAGCTACCTGTGCTTCATGCGGCGGTGAGGCAAAGGTTCCCTTTGAGCCTAAAGAGGGAAGAGCTGTATATTGCAGCGAATGTTTCGCTAAAATGAACGAAGCCTGATCAACAACTATTGATTCCGGCGGCGAATTGCGTGTGCCGGAGGTTGTAGCTGAGAACCGGAGATTATTGCGGTTTTATCAGTGTGTAAAGGGTGGGGAAAAATGGATGTAACTAAGGAGGCAATCATTGGCTTTATTCCAGATGCTGACTGGGCACTGCAACGTTTTTCCAGGAAATATGTATGCACTGTCTGGGATGTCCGGCATCATATGGCGAGTCCATCGAGAAAGCTTGTGACGTTTACGGAACCGACCCCCGATATGCTCGTTGAAAAAGCTTAATGATTTTTGCGAAAAATAGTCGCTAAAGCGATTCCGCATTATATTGCGGAGATGTCCGAAAGTAATTGGGGCGTGTCGTTTCCGGCACGCCTGAAATTTTATGTCTACAGGAGAATTATATGCTCGATTCGAGATTGAATAAATGCCTGGAGTTAGTCAGCGGTAAAGGTGCGGCAGTTGATGTCGGTACAGATCACGCTCTTCTGGCTTCGGAACTTATAAATACAGGAAAATGCAGCAGAGTTATTGCTTCCGATATAAAAGCCGGTCCCCTTGACGCAGCAAAGAGGACCGTTGAAAAGTGCGGAATAGCCGACAAAGTTACACTGATCCTGTCTGACGGACTGGATAACGTACCGCTTGATGGTGTGACAGATATCGTTATCGCCGGCATGGGCGGTGAAACTATAGCTGGAATCATCGAAAATACCGCTGTTGATAGGTATGATCGAGAAAAAATGCGGTGGATATTGCAGCCCATGACGAAGCCTGAACTCCTACGAAAAAAGCTATATGAGTTCCATATGCAGATCGTTGAGGAGTATGCTGTGGAAGACGGCGACAAGCTGTATGTGGTAATGGCCGCTGAGTACGCTCCGGATTTTCACTGTCTGACCGAGTTCGATTCTCTGTACGGCTTCTTTGATAATGAAGATAAACTCGGGGCAAAGTTAAGGCAGCGTGAAGCTGCCCGGCTTGAGAAGATCGCTGTAAATTTAAAAAATGCGGGAAAAATTTCCGATTCCACACATTACACCTCGCTTGCCTATAAAATGAAAAAAGGTGTGGAAAAGGTAAAGATCTCCGAGATTTATAACTATTTTGACAGCCTTTATCCATTTGAAATACAGGAAAAATGGGATAATTCCGGCCTGCTTGTTGAGAATCAGTCGGGTGAGGCGGATACGGTCGTACTGGCACTTGATATAACAAACTCAGTCGTCAGCGAGGCTTCCTGCAAAGGAGCAGACCTTGTAATCTCACATCATCCTGTTATATTTGATCCGCTGAAACGCATAACAATCACCAATCCGGTGCATGGCCTTATATGGACTGATACTGCCGCAATATGTATGCACACGAATCTGGATATTGCAGACGGCGGCACAAATGGAACAATATTGCGAAAGTTCAAGGAGTGCTTCAGGCTCGCTGGAGAGCCCGAACCGTTTGAGGAGATAGGCGGCGGTCAGAGCCTTGGCTGGATCGTTCAGCTTGATGAAAAGATCTGCACGAGTGAATTTGCTGAGCAGATGAAAGAGATTTTTGACTGTGAATATGTCAGGTTCAATGGTGATGCTGGCTGCATGATAAGTCGAATTGCCTTCTGTTCGGGTTCGGGCGGTTCAATGCTTGGCCTTGCGGTGGATAAGGGATGCGATGCGCTTATAACCGGCGATGTCAAGCACGATGTGTGGATAGATGCCGGAAATAGAGGCATTTCAGTTTTTGACTGCGGACATTTCCACACGGAAAATATCGTTCTGCCGGAGCTGAGAAGAGTTCTTGAGGAACGCTTCCCACAGCTTGACGTTGAGATCGCTGAGAATTCGGCTGATCCGTGTCAGTATGTGTGAGGTGGATATGGGGATCTATATTTGCCCAGTGTGCGGAAAAAGCCTCGAAATAGGCGGAAATACATACAAATGCGAAAAGGGGCACAGTTTTGATATCGCCCGCAGCGGATACGTCAATCTTTTGCTTTCAAAGCATATCGGCAAGGCTGTCCACGGTGACAATAAGCTGATGGTCCAGGCGAGAAGGGACTTTCTGGCTAAGGGATACTACTCCGGCTTGAAGGAAGGGCTTTGTGAGCTTGCAGTCAAGCATAACTGTGGGCCCGTAATACTGGACGCAGGCTGCGGAGAAGGATATTACACCAGTGCAATATCTGATATTCTTGACAGGTCAGAAATCGCCTCGGAGATATACGGTGTTGATATATCAAAAATTGCGGTAGAATTCGCTTCTAAAAGCTGCAAAAAGATCAGCTATGCAGCAGCAAGCGTGTTTCATCTGCCTGTTGCTGATTTGTCATGCGATATGCTTGTTACGCTGTTTTCGCCTTATTGCGGCGAGGAGTTCCGCAGGGTACTGCATAAAAATGGTATAATGATAATGGCTATACCGTCGGCAGATCATCTCTGGGAGATGAAGGAGAAGATCTACGATATCCCCTATAAAAATGAGGTCAAGCCGTATGAGCTTGACGGATTTGATCTGGTGGATAAGAGACATATCCGCTACAACATACAGCTTGATTCTGCGGAGGATATACGTGCGCTTTTCTCTATGACTCCGTATTACTACCGCACAGGAAAAATACAGCAGGAGCGGCTTTACGCTCTTGATAAGCTTGCGACGACGGTGGATTTTGAACTGCTTGTTTATCGCAATAAATAATTAGCAATTTTTAGCAAAGGATTGATCTTATGGCTCTTGACGGCGCATTTCTCTACGCTGTGAAAAATGAATTAATGCCCCTTATCGGTGGAAGAGTGGAGAAGATCCACCAGCCCTCCCGTGAGGAGGCTGTAATATCCATCAGGACGAGACAGGGCAGCAAAAAACTCTATATTTCTGCAAATGCAGGCAGTGCGAGGGTGCATATCACTGAAAAATCCGTGGATAATCCCCAGACGCCGCCCATGTTCTGTATGCTCCTTCGGAAGCATCTTGGCAGCGGAAAACTTGTGGATATCAGACAGGACGGCCTTGAGAGGATACTTTTCCTGGATTTTGAATGTGTAAATGAGCTGGGGGATGTGGTGACAGTCACTCTTGCCTGTGAGATAATGGGGCGCTGCTCCAATCTTATAGTCATAAACAATGATGGGCGTGTTATCGACAGTATCAAGCGTGTTGACGAGGAGATGTCCAGAGAGAGAATGGTGCTCCCTGGAATGAAGTACACCCTTCCTCCAAGAGATGACCGTCTCAATTTCCTGACAGCAGAGCCGGAGGAGATGATCGCTGCCATACACGAGACTCAGCCAAAGGAGCTCTCCAAAGCCCTCATAAGAGTTTTTGAAGGCATATCCCCGATACTTGCTCGTGAATGGGCATTCTTTGCAGGCCGTGGCGTTCATCTTGAAAGCGATTCTATAAGCGGTGATCAGCTCGACAGGCTGATCTTTGCGATAAAGAGGACAAAGGAGCAGCTTCTCAGCGGCGAATGCTGCTTTTCAGCCGTCAGCGATAAGGAGGGGCAGCTCAAGGACTTTTCATTCATACGCCTGAGCCAGTTCGGAACGCTTATGTACACAAAGGAGCTCTCCTCTGCTTCTGAGCTGCTGGACTATTTTTACTATGAACGTGACAGTGCTGCACGTACTAAACAGCGTGCCAACGACCTTTTCAAGCTTCTTGTGAACCTTACGGACAGAACGACAAGAAGACTTTCTGTACAGCGTGAGGAGCTTGCTGCCTGTGCTGACAAGGACAGGTCAAAGCTCTGCGGCGATCTTATCTCGGCAAATATGTACCGTATAACCAAGGGCGATACAGTACTCTCTGCTGAGAATTTCTATGAGGAAGACTGCCCGGTGGTTGAGATAAAGCTGGATGTGAGGAAGTCTCCTTCCCAGAACGCACAGCATTATTATAATGAATACAAAAAAGCGGTGACAGCAGAAAAGAAGCTTGCTGAGCAGATAGAGAAGGGCGAGGAGGAGCTCCAGTATCTTGACAGCGTTTTCGATGCGCTGACGAGAGCAAACTCTGAGAATGATATAATCCAGCTCCGACTTGAACTGCGTGAGCAGGGATATATCCGCTCTGCCGGAGGCAAGGCCAAGCCTCCGAAGGCTCTTCCGCCGATAGAGTACAAGTCCAGTGACGGATTCACCATACTTGTCGGAAGAAACAATCATCAGAACGATCAGCTCTCACTAAAGTTTGCTGAGAAGACTGATCTCTGGCTCCATACCCAGACTATAACAGGTTCGCATACTTTGATACTCACTGACGGAGAGACTCCTCCGGACAGGACCATAGAGGAAGCGGCAATAATCGCTGCCGTAAACAGCAGAGGCAGGAACTCTACACTTGTGCCGGTGGATTACTGTCTTGCAAGGTACGTTAAGAAGCCCTCCGGAGCAAAGCCCGGAAAAGTCATTTTCACCAATTACAAAACCGCATTTGTCAAGCCTGATATAGAGCTTGAGCAAAAGCTGAGGGTATAATTATGGCAGAGAAGCTAACAGAGGATTTCTTCCACAGGGACGCTCTTGAAGTGGCGCCGGATCTTGTGGGAAAGGTGCTTGTGCGTCAGCAGGAAGACGGCACTGTCATCCGTGAGCGTATAGCTGAAACAGAGGCTTACCGCGGGGAGGAGGACAAGGGTTGCCATGCCTCAAAGGGAAGGACGAAACGAACGGAGCTCCTTTACGGCGAGAGCGGCGTGATATATGTATATCTCTGCTACGGTATGCACTGGCTTATGAACGTGATAACCGGTGAGGACGGCCAGCCCCAGGGAGTCCTTTTGCGTGCAGGAACAGTCCATGACGGACCGGCGAAGCTGACGAAATACCTTGGAGTTGACGGAAGCTTCAACGGAGAGCGCATCTGCGGCGATCCACGGATCTGGATAGAGGATGATGGCTTCAGGCCCGAGATAAAGACTGCCCCGAGGGTGGGTATAGATTACGCCGGGGATTACTGGCGTGATATCCCATGGAGATTTATTGCAAAGGAGTGAGGCTATGGATATACTCAGCATAGGCTGCGGATCGGTATATGACAAGGATTATCATTTCTGCCGTGAGCCTGAGAACGGAGAGTATATGCTGCTCCTTACAAGGAGCCGTGCTGAGATAGGCTTCAGTGGTATCAGAGGCGAGTTTCCTGAGAATACCCTTGTGATCTACGATGACAAGATGAAGAGAGATCACAGGGCGGCTGGGACAAGCCTTATATGTGACTGGATATGCTTTACTGCCGGGAACGATAACGGGATGTCAGATTTTCCTGAGTTGGTCTTCAACCGGCCGTTCAGGGCGGCGGACGCTGAGTTTATCAGCGGACTTATCCGCAATATCGCATCCGAGTTCTATTCGCTGGGGACAAGACGTACAAAGATGCTGGACAGCCTTATGAATATGCTTTTGATAAAGGCAGGAGACTGCACCGGAAGAAGAGACTCATCACAGCAGGCTGCCGATCCGCACTACAGCTCTCTTATTGAGCTGCGTGCGAAGATATACCGCAATCCTCAGCTGAAATGGAACGTGGACACCATGGCGGCGGATGTGAATATGTCCCGCTCATACCTCCAGCATATCTACCGGGAGGTGTTCGGCGTTTCCTGTATCTCTGACGTTATCAGCAGTAAGATAGAAAAAGCAAAGGAAATACTTACCGGATCCTCATGTACCGTATCTCAGGTGGCATTTATGTGCGGATATGACAACGAGGAGCATTTTATGAGGCAGTTCAAGAAAATAGTTGGAGTTACGCCTACAAGATACCGTAAGAAAAAGTGACAGGAGGGGAGAGTATGACTGAATACCTGACCGAATATATGAAAAAAGTTCAGGAGCGGCTGGATAAGTGCAGCACTCCGGAAGAGCTTGCGAAGATAATGGCTGAGCATGAGGACAAGATAGCCTTCATGCAGCATGAGCGGATAGTGCATTTTCTTGTGACCATGATGTTTGCGCTTATACTGGCCATATTTATGATTGGCACACTTGTTATAAACA
>JAAYBK010000037.1 GCA_012718885.1 Ruminococcus sp.
AGGCTATCAGGCAGGCAATACCCTTGGACGCAGCCTTATTGAAGGTGCAAGAAAGGTAAAGCTCTTCGGCGAGACTATTAATGTTGCCGCTGAGATAAAGCAGCTTCCCGGTGTCAGCGGCCATGCTGATATGAACGGACTTCTTGCCTGGGCAGAGGCTGTCAAGGGCGTAAAGAAGTTCTTCGTCAACCACGGTGAAGCCAGCTCGGCGGAGAGCTTCGCACAGGTACTCAGGGAAAGGCTTAAAGTGGACGCTTATGCTCCATACAGCGGTGCGGAATTTGATATCACTGAGGGCATTATAACTGTTGACGCACAGCCGATACCCATCCCGAAGAAGAAAAATACAGCGAATATGAATCCGAATTATATCGAGCTTTCCGCAGCAGCAGAACGTCTCAGTCAGCTTATAAAGATGTCGGACGGCAGGGCGAATGCGGATATGCGGAAGCTTACAGATGCTATCAATGCACTTTGTGATGAATGGCAGTTATAATATTAATAAAGAAAAACGCCGAAGGCGGCAAGAAATGAGAGTCCAGAGGGTTGTTAATCCTCTGGCAGGGGGTGAAGTCGAGGGGGACAGCGTCCACCTGAAAAGCAGTCCGGACAGCGAAGCGCCCTCCGGACGAGCGCAGCTCACAATATGCCTCGGCTTGACCGACGAATCAGCTATCCTTAATCAAAAAAATCATTAGGGGGATCTATGCTTGAACAGAGATAAGGTAATTATCAGAACGAGTATAATAGGAATAATCACAAATGTTTTATTATCCGGCTTCAAGGCCTTTATCGGACTTCTTACCGGATCGATCGCAATAATTCTTGACGCTGTTAATAATATCAGCGACGCACTTTCATCAGTTATAACTATCATCGGCACAAAGCTTGCTGGAAAACAGCCGGATAAAGAGCATCCCTACGGCCACGGCAGAGGAGAGTATATGACAGCTATGGTTATAGCTGCAATAGTCCTCTATGCCGGAGTTACATCATTCGTGGAGGCGGTAAAGAAAATTATCTCCCCGACTACTCCGGAGTATCCTGCAACGTCGATAATCATACTCATATCAGCAGTCATTGTCAAGCTGCTGCTGGGAACTTATGTTGAAAAGACCGGCGAAAAGGTCCGCTCGGATTCGCTCATCGCCTCCGGAAAGGACGCCCTGCTGGACGCTGTTATCTCAGCCTCAACTATCGCTGCCGCCGCCGTTTTCCTCATATGGGGACTTAGCCTTGAGGCATGGCTGGGCGCTGTGATATCCATAATAATCATACGCTCCGGCATAGAAATGCTCCGGGAGAGCTTTTCCGAGATCCTGGGGGAGCGTGTTGAAAGGGAATATACCGACGATATAAAGGCAACTATAACCTCTTTCCCTGAAGTCAGCGGTGCATATGACCTGCTTCTCCATAATTACGGACCGGATACGATGATAGGCTCCGTACACATAGAGGTGCCTGACACTATGACTGCCTATGAGCTGGATGTACTTGAAAGGGATATCGCAGAGGCTGTCATTGCAAAGCACGGCGTTATTCTTGCCGGAATAAGCGTGTACTCCGTCAATACAAGGGATGATGAAGCAGCGGAGATACTTGATGATATCCGCAGGACAGTAATGTCACATGAGTATCTGCTCCAGCTCCACGGCTTTTTCATTAATCTGGAAAAGAAGACTATCAGGTTCGATATAATAATTGATTTTGCCTGCCCTGACCGTGACGGACTGTATCAGTCTATCGTTGAGGAGATACAGTCGAAATATCCGGAGTATAAGCTTGCCGTTACACTTGACGTTGACGCAAGTGACTGAAAATGAGCGGTTTAAGAAAGATAAACATATAGAAATTTTGCCCCGAAGCGTTTCAAAGCACTTCGGGGCATTGTTTTTACTGCTAAGAAAAATCAGAATTTATCCCAGTGGATTCGTTCTTTGATATTTATCTCTTTCTGCGTTACAGATACAATGTCACTTTTGGGCACGCCTATGCCGATGAAGCAAGGCATAAAATAATCATTTGGAAAATCAAGAATAGTTCTTGCATATTCTGCTTCATTTCCGAGAGGTATCCGCAGATTACAGCCATAACCTTCTGCTGTTGCAGCAAGAAAAATATTCTCTATACTACACCAGATAGAAGCAAAACCATTAAGATGAGAAACATTATCAGGATGAAGGATATCTGTTTTTTGTTTAAGAAGCGGTATGATAACTGCTGATGCATCAAACAGCATTCTGTATTGCTTGGGAACCGCATTGCGGTAGCATTCCTGCTGTATGCTGTCACTTAGATTCCAATCTTTAATCAATGCTTCCATATCTTCGAGGGTTATACCTTTCGGAATGATATCAAGTAATTTTGCCGTAACATTTTTATCTCTTACAATTATATAATGCCAGTCTCTCATATGATCATTTGTAGGAGCTTTAAATGCGGCTTCTATGATCCTTTCTAAAATGTCTGTAGGAACCGGCTTGGCTTCAAAATCCCGAACAGTTCTTCTACTATTTATTGCTTCATATAAATCCATATATTAAGTCTCCTGTCATTTCCGATTTATGGTTTTACAATTATATCACGCCATCGCTGCATTGTCAATAGAAACGCCATAGTACTTCTGACTGTATATCGGAAATACTATGGCAAAAAAAGCTCCCGGAGCAAAGAAACTCCGGGAGTTTTTATTTACATATCATTTCTGTTTTCCAGCGCTTTGAAAAGCGTTACCTCGTCAGCGTATTCAAGTATTCCGCCAACGGGAAGACCGAATGCCAGACGGGAAACCTTTATTCCCATTGGCTTGAGAAGTCCTGCAATGTACATTGCAGTAGCATCTCCTTCAACAGTGGGGTTGGTGGCCATTATGACCTCCTCCACATCGCCTTCAGCGATACGGGCGAGCAGTTCCTTCACTCTCAGCTTGTCCGGAGTTATGCCGTCCATAGGTGAGAGAAGTCCGTGGAGCACATGGTAAACACCGTTGTACTCTCTTGTGCGCTCGAACGCAGTTACGTCCTTCGGACTTTCCACTACGCATATAACGCTTTTGTCCCTGTCGTCGTCGCTGCATATAGGACAGACCTCACGCTCTGTAAGGTTCTGGCAGCACTTGCAGCAGTGAACGTTTTTCTTTGCACTGATAAGAGCATTGGCAAAGTCCTCCACAGAAGCCTCATCCATTGACATTACATGGTAAGCCAGTCTCTGGGCGGATTTCATGCCTATCCCGGGGAGGGATGCAAACTTTTCCGCCAGTATCACCAGCGGAAGAGCGTTATGATCTGCCATTATCTCTTAGAAAAGACCCGGGAGGGAAACTCCTCCTGTGATCTTGCTCATTTCAGACTCAGTTGTAGCCTCAACGTTGTTGATAGCCTCATTTACAGCGCTGATGATAAGATCCTGGAGCATTTCGATATCCTCGGGATCAACTACCTCGGGCTTGATAGAGAGGGACTTGATAGTCTTCTTACCGGAAACAGTAACTTCTACTGCGCCGCCGCCAGCTGTAGCGGAGAACTCTCTCTCCTCGATATCCTCCTGGAGCTCAGTGATCTGATCCTGCATCTTCTGAGCCTGCTTTATCATCTGGTTCATATTCTGAGCGCCGCCGCCCACGTTTCTGGGTATTCTTGCTTTCATTAGAAATTCTCCTTTAAAATAAATTTGATTATTTACATATTATTATCAACAGCTGTTTCAATACTGCTGTTAATTGCTTTTTGAATGAGCTGATCCGCCATATTCTTCTGTTCTTCCACAGATGTGGCGCAGCGTGCCCTTATCACGAAGCGCTGACCAAGCACATTGTTTATGGTCATACCCAATGAAAGAGCATTCTCCTTGACCTTGAAAAGGTTCATAAAGAAGCGGTTCTTTGATGTTATGAAGATAACGTTTCCGGCGATACCGGCAATAGAACCGTCAAGGCTTCCTGCAACGGCAGGATTCACCTTTCTGAACTCCTCCAGAACGTCTTCCCAGCGTTCGCAGGGCTTTATGTCCTCCGGCTTCAGCTTCTTTATATCCACATTCGGGCGGGGCTCATCATCAGAAGGCGATTTTGCTTCAAGCACTTCCGGCTGCTGAGGAGCCTGCCCCGGAGCGGGAGCAGTTCTTGGTGCGGAGTTTATCTTATTCTCCAACTGTTTTATTTTATCATAAATTTCAGAATTGTCAATAGCTGCCGGAGAATTACTGCGGTTTCCGCAGAGCTTTATCAGTGCCATTTCAAACTCGACACGCTTGTTCATGGCTCTCTGCATACGCTCACGGCACTCCTGCAATTCCGAGAGATACCATAGCACTGTCTCCAGCTCTGAGCCTTCGGCAAGCTGTCTGAGCTGCTCCATTTCGTCCGGCATACATACTATGAGCTGTTCTGCATTAGTGGGGGAGGCTTTCAGTAGCATGATATTTCTAAGCTGAGCAATAAGCTCCTCGCAGAGCCTTGTCAGATCCTTGGACATATCATAGAGCTGACCTGTTATCGAAAGTGCCTCCGGGGTATCTTTACCGGTAATTGCTCCGAGGAGCTTGTACAGGTATTCTCTTCCGGCGATACCGGCTGTCCTTGAGACTGTCTCTGCGTTGATCTGCTCTGCAACAGCGGAGCACTGATCCAGCAGAGAAACTGCGTCACGCATACCTCCATCGGCAAGCTTTGCTATTAGAGCAGCACCGTCCTCAGTGAGGTCGATATCCTCCTGGGAGGCTATATACTGTAATCTTGCGGCGATATCCTCCGGCTTTATACGCCTGAAATCATACCGCTGGCAGCGTGAGGTTATGGTGGCAGGGACCTTGTGTATCTCGGTGGTGGCGAGGATGAATTTCACATACTCCGGCGGTTCCTCCATGATTTTGAGGAGAGCGTTGAATGCGCTCTGTGAGAGCATATGCACCTCGTCGATGATATATATCTTGTATTTGCCTCGTTCGGGAGTATAAACTGCTCCGTCACGGAGGTCTCTTATATCGTCAACGCCGTTGTTTGAAGCGGCATCGATCTCGATGATATCGGTGAGAGCGTCAGTATCGGCGTCACGGCAGATATCGCATTCAAGGCAGGGATTTCCGTCCTTCATGTTCCGGCAGTTGACTGCCTTGGCGAGTATTCTCGCACAGGTGGTCTTACCGGTGCCCCGTGAGCCTGTGAAGAGGTATGCATGGGCAGTCTTTCCGCTGATTATCTGTCGTTTCAGAGTATCAGTCGTCTGCTGCTGGGAGATGACATCGTCGAATGTCATAGGCCTCCACTTGCGGTACAGAGCCTTATACACAGGGAAAAACCTCCTTTGCACAGATGATCGGACGCAGCAGCTCAGGCATTTGCGTCGGTGTGTGTCTCAAGCAGCGCTGCTGCCTGGATCTCTTTATAGTAATTGGAATAGCTTACAGGGTCGCTGATATTGTTCAGCAGGGCGGCACGGTAAAGTTCTTCGCCCTCCTTGAAGTTATGTAGCATATTCTGGGCGATAGCGGCTCCTCCGAGAGCGTCAGCATAGTTCTCATGGCGGTCTATAGCCTCCTGAAACCATTTCAGTGCATTTTCGCCGTCATTCTGCTTAAGATAGAGCTTTCCGAATTCTGTGCGGATCATATCGGCGTGTTCATAGTCGGTGTCCAGCAGTCCGTTGTATATCTGTTTAGCTCTTTCAATGTCGCCGTTGCCGATACAACATCTTGCTGTGAACAATGGGAGCACCGGTGTGTTGAATCCGGCGTCGGCCGCTTTATCATAGCATATGACCGCATTGGGATATGTTCCAAGGATGTTGTAGCAGCGTCCCCGGTAGAATTCAAGAACGCCTTTTTCTTCCTGGGAAAGAGTGAATTTGTCATCGCCTGCGTCTGTGAAAAATTCAAGAGCAGTGCGGAAATGCCCCTTGTGGAAGAGGTCAAGACCGTTTTCAAAGAGAAGTGATTTTTTGTTGAGACCTGTGAATGCTTTTCCTATAAGATCTTCGTCATAGCGGTGGAAGGCGTTGGATGAGGAGTATTTCATAAGCTCCGCTCCGAGGAATACCATCAGAGCTATGAAGAAAACGGCTGTCATTACGACACATACCTCGGCAAGAGGTATACTCTCTTCTTTGAGTATGACAGCGTGGTATACCACCATGCTCATTATAAAGAATGACATGGTGCAAAGGGCTTTAGGCAGTGAACGTATCAGGCACAGAAGGACTCTCTTAGCCCTCATGCCCAGCATAGTAAGGAACGTCAACGAGATCGCCTCCCTTAAATAAAAAATTCCGGAACATAGATGTGCAGGCTTGCTGCGGCACACAACACGCACCGCTTAATGCTGCTCGGTCTCCCGCCTGACATGGTTCACGGGGTCTTGTTGCACAGGGCCCACACATCTATATTTCGGAATTTCCTTCTGGTAAGTCCGGTCGAGCAGTCTTTTGCTCTCTGAATATTATACCATAATACAGCAACTTTGTCAAGGGAAAACTGAAAAAAATTTGCAGCAGTAAAATGGCTGTATCAGGTAAAATACAGGCTTTTTCCCGGAGTGCCGGAATAAATTTTTGATTTTCCTTGTCCGATTGTAATAGCTGCCTGCGAGTATGTATTATAGAATCACAAAACAGCACCGGTGTTGATCGCAGCAATGAAAGCTGTGATCGTATGTGAGATAATAGGCTAAGCTTGAATGTATGCCTGACAGCAGGCATTAGGAGGAATTAAACATGAAAAAAGCGTTTATTATTTCTATCATTGCAGGTCTTTCGATGCTGTCCGTAGGATGCGGTACGGTCGAAAGTTCATCTTCATCATCCAGGAACGAGAAGGCATCTGTCGCTGAGGAAACAAGCGAGGCAACTACAGCTGCCGGGGAGGAAACAACAACTGTCGCAGAGACAACTGTTGAGCCGACAACTGCTGATCTACAGGTAAGCGACACTGATCCTGCCGAGACAACTGCTGCAAATGACACAGCAGCGCCTTCCTATGATGATAGTTACGGTTACAAATTTACCCTGCCAGAAGGTAGTTTTTCCTTCCCTGAATTATTCTACCATGGCTTCGCTAATATAACTCCGGAGGATAAGGCTTACTGCCTTATCCAGAAAGACGGAGCAGCCGGACACAGCTACTATGAGCTCTATGTAAGAAGCGATGACGGAGAGACATGGAATGATTGCGGAGTGTATGATGAGGCTTCAGGAGAAAAGTACCGTTTCAGTCTTGAAGACGGAAGAATACTCGTTTTCTCTTATCATACAGCTTACTGTGAGGCATATCCGACAACATTCGTTTATGAGCTCAACGGCGATAAGCTTGTCCGTACTGATTGTAAGGATATTTTCGCAGATATAAAGCTTGATGACGGCAGCTCTCTCAAAAACGACGGCAATTACGATTTCAAAGCCGAGTATAATGCCGGTTACAGCTTCAGCTTCACAATTACAGATAAAGATACAGGCGCTTCATATTCAGCAGTCAATGAGCTGGATCCTGAAACCTTCGCTATAGTAAAGTAAAAAAAGAAAAGGGCAGAAAATAAAAAAGAAAGATCCTGCCTTAAAACGAACACAAAAGAAAGATAATATATAAAAGCACAGGCACACTTATATGTGATACTCACATAGCAGTTATACGTTAGATATTGAGGGAAACCCTTTTGAAAAAGGGTTCCTCTG
>JAAYBK010000038.1 GCA_012718885.1 Ruminococcus sp.
CATTCCATATTCTTCCATAATGTCATTTCCTCCATTCCCTGCTTGGGGGGTGAAGCACAATTCAAGCTGTTTTGAGTATTAAAACATTTCTAAGCACTCAACCCTATCCCTCAATCGCAATTTTTGATTAGCGCGATTTTTCTCTATTTTTCGGACTTTTTAACGAGTGACAGCATTTCTGCACACTTAAAAGTTACAAACAGCAGTTTTAAGCACAAAAAATCGAGTGCTTAAAAAGACTGCTTATATCGCGAGTGCGCCGAAATGCTGTCTGTATCTCTTTAGGTGATATTACGTGTTCCCGCATACAAAAAATGAGTGCTTATTTTGGTTGTTTACTGAACTGCAAAATGCCAATTATCCGCGATAAATCGGCGTTTTAGGATTTCTGCCGTGACATCAAAACTACGCACTCAACGTGCCGTGTCCGGGGAAACAGATCAGCGCCGCAAACCTTATCAACAGTGTAGCCGTTTTGCGAGAGAATTTTAGCGTCACGGGCAGCGGTAGAAGGGTTGCAGGATATCATAACGACTTTTTCCGGAGCCGCCTCGATTATCTGGGAAAGAGTTTCCTCGGAGCAGCCCTTTCTTGGCGGATCAACGACGATAATATCAGGTGAACAGCCTTCTTGCCGGAGCTGTGCGAAGATTATTCCGGCATCGCCGGCATAGAATTCAGCGTTGGAAATTCCGTTCATTTGGGCATTCTTTTTAGCATTTTCAACCGCTTCCGGGATTATCTCCACGCCGATGATCTTTTTCACATTGCGAGCCATAGAAAGTCCGATAGTACCAGCGCCGCAGTATAGGTCGGCGATTACATTATCCTTATCCGGCGCAGCATATTCAAGAGCCTTTGCATAGAGCCTTTCAGCCTGAACTGTGTTGACCTGATAGAAGGAAAGCGGTGATATTTCAACGATATTTCCGCACATAACGTCTGTGATAGTATCTTTTCCCCAGATCGTTATGCATTTTTTTCCGAGGATAACATTTGTCTTGTCGGGATTGATGTTCATAATAATACTCTGTATACCAAAAAATCTTCCTGTCAGGATCTTTGCCAGAGGACTGAGTTGCCTTGAGATATCCTTCCTTGCAACGATACACACCATTATCTCACCGGAGTGAGCACCTTGTCTGAGGTAGATATGGCGGACGATGCCCGTATGAGACTTTTCGTCATATGCTTTGATATGCTTGTCATTGAGAAAAGCCGTAACAGTTTCAAGTATTTCAGAGAATATTTCAGGCTGAAGAGCACAGTCGGTTACGGGAACGATACGGTGACTTCTGGGCGCAAAGAATCCGCAGACAGCCTTGCCGTCAAGTTCAGCTACAGGATACTGAGCCTTGTTGCGGTACTCAGTAGTATTCTCAGCGCTGATGAATGTATCGTATGAAGTGCAGATCCCGCCGAGCCTTTTGAAGGCATTTTCAACGATACCGGCCTTTATCCTGCACTCAGCCTTATATGAGATATGGCGGAAGACGCATCCTCCGCATTTTTTATAAACAGGGCAGTCATTTGCGATCCTGTCAGGCGAGGGGGAGAGCATCTGCTCTATGATACCGTAGGAGTAATTTTTCAGTACCTTTACGAGCCTGACTTTCACCTTGTCGCCCACAGCGGTATCCGGGACGAATACAGCCATGCCATCGAGGTGACAGACACCGTTTCCCTCGGAGGTTATATCCTCTATTTCTGCTTCAAAGAGCTGATTTTTTTCAGGCATTCTGTGACCTCCTTTTTCTTTTCCATGAGCTGATCGAACCTGCGGATATATTCATAGGGGAATTTATAGTTATGGATACGTGTCAGCTTTCCGTTAGGATAAACGAGCTTAGTGGAGGCGGCACAGCCTGCCCCGAGTATAGTCTGAGTCTCGTCCATGATGAAGATATTGTAGTAACATTCATAGCCTTTTTTGGCATAGCCGATATTTTCCAGATTGTCCACAGTATTTTTCTGGCGGTACATATAATAGGGGAGAAATCCGTTTTCCATAAGCTTGCTGATACTGTAGTCCACCATTTCCGAGGCAGGATTTTTGATATTTTCGACCTTTTCAAAGAGGTTGGCCGCACGCTTTAAAGTCAGGGTATGTACAGTAATGCTCTGTGGATCCAGCTCAATCATCCTGTCAAGTGTATTGCGGAAGCTCTCAGCAGATTCAGTAGGCAATCCTGCAATAAGATCGGTATTGATATTTTCAAAGCCTATCTTCTTAGCGAGTTCAAACGCCTTAACAGCGTCAGCACCGGAGTGCTGTCTGCCGATGACCCGGAGCACATCATCGTTTAGAGTCTGAGGGTTGACGGATATTCTCTGTGCACCAAGCTCCTTTATTACATGGAGCTTTTCTTCGGTGATAGTATCCGGTCTGCCTGCCTCGACACTGTATTCACGAACGCTGTCA
>JAAYBK010000039.1 GCA_012718885.1 Ruminococcus sp.
CCACAACAACCACTACCGTTATGGAAATTACGGTATCTGCGGCACAAGAGGCTGGGTTAATATGCCCGGGGAGGTGCAGGACGAAAAGGTCCTCCGCAGAGAGGTGCAGCGCCTTGAAACATCGATACAGTCGGCGCTGAATGAAGAGCTTGAGCCGATAGTTTTTATGCACTATCCGCCGATCTTCGCAACAAATTTCAACTATGACATACTGGAGATCCTTTACCGCTATAAGATAAAGGAATGCTACTACGGCCATATCCACGGCCGTTCCGCTCACGAACTCTGCGTAACAAACACATATGACGATGTGAATTTTCACCTTATCTCAGGTGATTATCTACAGTTTGTACCTGAAAAGGTACTGTGAATTGTGCAATATGCAGAAGTGCGGAAAATCAGTAGAAAAATTTTTTCAAATGTGGTATAATGTACCAAGTATGTTATATAAATAATGGAGGAAGCATTAATCATGAGTTTAAAATCATCAAACAAAACAGATGTGAATACTACAGAGTTAGTAATTTCTATTGACGCAGAGACTTTCGAGAAGGCTGTTGAGCAGGAGTATCAGCGTCAGAAGAAGAATATCCAGATCAAGGGCTTCAGAAAGGGCAAGGTATCAAGAAAGCTTGCTGAGAAGACTTTCGGTGAGGGCGCTTTCTATGAGGGTGCTGTAAACGCTCTCGTTGGTCCTGAGGTTGACGCTGCTGTTAAGGAGACAGGACTTGTTCTCGTTGACAGACCTAACGTTGAGATCAATTCTATCGATAAGGAAAACGGCGTTGAGCTCAAGGCTGTATGCGTTACAAAGCCTGAGATTGAGATCACAGATTACAAGGGAATCAAGGCTACTAAGAAGGTAGCTGAGATCACTGACGAGGATATCGACAAGCAGATCGAGATCATCAGAAAGAAGAACGCTCGTATAGTTTCCGTTGAGGACAGAGCTGCTCAGATGGACGATGAGGTTATCATCGACTTCGAGGGCTTCTTCGGTGACGAGGCATTCGACGGCGGCAAGGGCGAGGATCACCCGCTCAAGCTGGGCAGCGGTGCATTCATTCCCGGCTTTGAGGATCAGATCGTTGGCCACAACATCGGTGATGAGTTCGATGTAGTAGTTACTTTCCCTGAGGATTACCAGATGGCTGATTACGCAGGCAAGGAAGCTACATTCAAGACAAAGCTCAAGGCTATCAGCTACGAGGAGCTTCCTGAGATCAACGATGATCTCGTAAAGGACGCTACAGAGTTCGATACAGTTGACGAGTACAGAACAGATATCAGAGAGAAGATGGAGCAGGCTGCTGTTGAGCAGGCTGACAACAATTTCGAGAACGCTCTTATGAACGCTCTTATCGAGAAGGTAGATGCTCCTATCCCGAATTGTATGTTCGAGCACAGAATCGACGGACTTATGCGTAACTTCGAGCAGCAGCTCCGTTCACAGGGCATGGATCTCAATCTCTACTTCCAGTACACTGGTATGGATATGGATTCATTCAGAGATACTTACAGAGACAGAGCTGAGAAGGAAGTAAAGCTCCGCCTTGCTCTCGAGAAGATCGCTGAGTACGAGAACATTGAGGTATCTGAGGAAGATATCAATGCAGGTCTCGCTGATATGGCTGCTGCAAACAAGATGGACGTTGAGACTATCAAGAAGTTCATTCCTCTTGATGATTATACAGACGACCTCAAGGTACAGAAGGCAGTTGAGCTTGTCAAGGAGAACGCAGTAGTTGATAATACACTTGCTGAAGAAGCAGCTGAAGAAAAGACAGACGCTGAATAATCTTTATTCGACAGGTATCAACATAATAACAGTAGTTTGTCCCACATATTTCTTGTGGGACAAGCGTTTTTAAGAAAGGGCGATGAATTATGAGCAGTTTAGTACCATACGTTGTGGAGCAGACCAGCAGAGGAGAAAGATCATACGACATCTTCTCACGCCTCCTCAATGACAGGATAATAATGCTTTCAGATCAGGTGAACGATACCACAGCAAGCCTTGTTGTGGCACAGCTCCTCTATCTTGAGAGCCAGGATACAGAAAAGGATATCTCACTGTATATCAACAGCCCCGGAGGTTCAGTAACAGCCGGCTTTGCGATATATGACACGATGAATTATATCAAGTGTGACGTATCTACGATATGTATCGGAATGGCTGCTTCTATGGGAGCATTCCTCCTCTCCGCCGGAGCTAAGGGCAAGCGTTTTGCTCTTCCCAACAGTGAGATAATGATACATCAGCCCCTTATAGGCGGAGGCCTGGGCGGTCAGCAGACTGATATAATGATACACGCAAAGAACCTTGAGCGTACAAGAGACAGACTTGAATCCATACTTGCCGCAAATACAGGCAAGACTCTTGAGCAGATCCACATCGACTGCGAGCGTGACAACTATATGATGGCTCAGGAGGCTATGGAGTACGGCCTGATCGATAAGGTTATCGAGAAAAGGTAGGTTTTATAAATGTCAGGTAATTTTAAATCATGCACCTTCTGCGGCAAGGGCGAGAACCGTGTCAATAGTATGTTCTCTGCCGGCAATGCCAATATATGCGATGAGTGCGTAACTTATTGCTATGAGATGCTTTATGGTACTGGTGTATCCAAGGCAAAGAAGAAGGCAGCCCAGAGCGACGGAGATACTCCGATATCTGAGATGACTCTCCTTAAACCGGCTGAGATAAAGGCTTATCTTGACGATTATGTTATTGGTCAGGACGATGCTAAAATTGCTCTTTCTGTTGCTGTATATAACCACTACAAGCGTCTTATCAGCCGTGAGCAGCAGGGCAAGGATGAGGATGAAGACGGAGTTGAGCTCCAGAAGAGCAATGTTCTTCTTCTCGGCCCTACAGGTGTAGGAAAGACTTTCCTTGCAAGTACACTTGCAAAGCTTCTCAATGTGCCGTTTGCACTGGCTGACGCTACAACTATCACTGAAGCAGGTTACGTAGGCGATGATGTTGAGAACGTCCTCCTCAGACTTATCCAGGCTGCTGATTTTGACATCAAGGCAGCTGAGAGAGGAATAATCTACATCGACGAGATAGATAAGATCGCAAGAAAGTCTGAGAATACCTCTCTTACCCGTGACGTAAGCGGTGAGGGCGTACAGCAGGCTCTTCTTAAGATAATCGAGGGCACAGTATCGAACGTTCCTCCTCAGGGCGGAAGAAAGCATCCGAACCAGGAGGTACTCCACATAAATACAAAGAACATCCTATTTATATGCGGCGGAGCTTTTGACGGACTTGAAGGCCTTATCCAGAAGCGTGTAGGCAAGGCACCTATCGGCTTCGGCGGTGAGATCAAGACCCATGAGGAGAGCAAGGAGAATATCTTCAAGAAGGTAGAGCCGAAGGATCTTGTCAAGTTTGGTATGGTTCCCGAATTTGTTGGACGTCTTCCGGTAATAGCAGTTCTTGAAGAGCTCGATGAGCCGGCACTTGTACGTATACTCACTGAGCCGAAGAATGCGCTTATCAAGCAGTACAAGAAGCTGTTCAAGTATGATGATATTGAGCTTGAGATAGAGAATGATGCTCTTATCGAGATCGCCAAGAAGGCTCTTGCACTTAAAACGGGCGCAAGAGGACTTCGTGCAATACTTGAGGGAATACTGATGAAGACCATGTTCTCTGTTCCTTCGGATACAAGTATAGGCAAGGTAACTGTTACAGCGGATTGTGTTGTGAACGGCAGTCAGCCTGTGCTTATCAACAGAAGAAATAAAGTCGTATCTGCATAAAAACAAGAGCTCCGTATTAAATGCGGAGCTTTTTTGTAAAAATATTCAAAGGATCTTACAATGGAAAAAAAGGAAAAAATAAAGACCAAACTAATAACTATCATTTTTATATTACCAGTACTTGTCGTGATAATATTGATCGTACGTCATTTGACTGATCCGAATCTGACACATTTAAACATATCATCAAGAGAGAATGAGTTTAAGCCTTTAGTTAAGGAATACACATCTTTGGCTGAGTTTTATTATGATGATTTCCAAAAATACGACACAGAAGAATTGGTTTATTTGGTTCCAAGTCAAAAAGATAATGCGATTTCGTGGTGTATTACTGAAAAGCACAAACATAGTATAGAATTAAACAATAATCAAGTTGATAATTATACAAAGGTTAAAGATTCGTATTATTTAGATAAAAATCACCTATCGTACATATGTGTATATAATAATTGCGTTTCTTTTTGTAATGACAATGGCAGAGCTTCATATGTTTATTCTGTTAATGATAAGAAACCTGAATATATTTCAAGTCCGGACAATCCATATAATGATATAGTTGTAAGAAAATTAGCTAATAACTGGTATTGGGTTTGTAAAAGAAAATAGACATTTCGCAGCTTTTGGATCATAATATAAAAAAGACGATGCTTACGATTTGCAGGCATCGTCTTTTTTTGCCGGTCAAGCCGGGGCGTAGAAAAGCAGGGGAGCCGTCCGGAAGACACTTCGCTGTCCGGACTGCTTTTTCAGGGGGATGCTGTCCTCCTCGTTCACCCCCTGCCAAAGGGATATTATCCCTTTGGAATCCCATTTTTTGCCGCCTTCGGCGCTTTTTATCTTTTTTTACTCAGCATCCGCAGCCGCAGCCGTTGTTGTTGTCACAGCCGCATCCGCAGTTATTGCCGCAGCCGTTGAAAAGCAGGATGAAAAGAAGAATGAGAAGAATAATGCACCAACTGTTGTTTCCGTCAAAGCATGAATTACACATAATCAAACACTCCTTAAAGTTTATGATGTATTTGAAGCGCTTCTGTCGTCGCTTCATAGTACATAGTATGCTGCGGCGGAAAAAGTGTTACAAAAAAATCTCACGTCATAGGATTCGACTGTTATCGCAGGAAAAACGTGGCATAATATATATGCAAAAGAAAACGGGAGGCAATTATAATGATAAATACAGAAAAATTCACAAAAAAATCAGTGCGTATATTGGAAAATGCAGTTAAAGCTGCTTCGGAGCTGGGACATACCTATGTTGGCAGCGAGCATATCCTACTTGCAATGGCGGATGACGGCTCAACAAAGGCAGCAGATATACTCCTTGAAAACGGTGCAGGCTATGACGAGCTTCGCCGTGAGATCATCGGCCTTGTTGGACAGGGTGCGCCCACAATGCTCAATCAGCGCTATTTTACCACAGCTTCAAGACGTATTCTTGAGACCTCGTACAGCATTGCTGTCAGCGGCAAAAAGAAACAGGCTTCACCTGAGCATATCCTTGCGGCCATGATAAAGGAGTCTTCGTGCAGCGCATTTACGGTGCTGAAAAAGCTGGCAGCAGATATTGCCGGGATATGCGAGAGCCTTAAGCTGCTGACCTCAGCAGAGGTGGGGACTGAGCTCTATGATTCCATAAAGCCAAAGATGTCTCATCTCCCCAATCTCTTCCGCTACGGCAGAAATATCACTGATATCTCCATTATTAAAAAGAATGATCCTCTTATCGGCCGAAACAGCGAGATCGAACGTGTAATGCAGATCCTTGCCCGGAGGAATAAGAACAATCCCTGCCTTATAGGAGAAGCCGGCGTAGGCAAGACTGCCATAGTGGAGGGAGTTGCAGCGCTTTTTGTTCGGAATCTTGTACCGGATGCGCTGAAAAACAGGTATATTTTCTCACTTGATCTTGCGGCGCTTCTCTCCGGGGCAAAGTACAGGGGAGATTTTGAGGAGAGAGTGCGGGCCTGTATCGACGAGGCGGTGACTGCCGGGAACGTGATACTCTTTATCGATGAGATACACACCATAGTGGGGGCAGGTGCGGCTGAGGGAGCCATAGATGCTGCAAATATAATGAAGCCAAGGCTTGCAAGGGGAGAGCTTCAGATAATAGGAGCTACTACCTTTGACGAGTACCGCAAGACCATAGAAAAGGATCCTGCGCTTGAGCGCCGTTTTCAGCCGGTGAATGTTGCGGAGCCGGATAAGCAGAGCTGTATCCGTATAATAAACGGGTTAAAAAGCAATTACGAGAGATTTCACGGCGTAGAGGTCAGCGAGGGGATAGCGGAAATGGCAGTTGATATGTCCATGAGATACATCCCTGACAGGTTCCTGCCGGACAAGGCAATAGATGTGCTTGACGAAGCCTGTGCCTGTGCGAAGATAAGGAGGACATCCGCGCTCTGCACCCGTGACACAGATGTGATAGATATGCAGGACAGGAAACTCAGATCAGAAACACTTGGCGCTGCTATAAATGAGGAGGGGCGAGCAGCAGTCACAGAGGAGGATATCAGTACAGTCATCTCCCTAAAGACCGGGATACCTCTCAGCCGGATAAGTACAGGCGACAGGCAGCGTATAGAGGATATGAGAAGATACCTTTCCGAGCGTGTAGTGGGACATGAGAGTGCCGTTGATAAGGTGACGAATGCTATATACCGTGCAAGGTCGGGCCTGAAGGACAGCCGCCGTCCCACAGCCTCATTTCTCTTTGCAGGCCCCACCGGAGTGGGAAAAACAGAGCTTGCTAAGGCGATAGCAGACTGTATGTTCAGCGGCTCCGGCAGTCTTATCCGGATAGATATGTCAGAGTATATGGAGAAACATTCCGTATCCAAGCTCATCGGAGCGCCGCCCGGATACACCGGTTACGAGGACAGCGGCAGCAATCTCTGTGAGAAGGTAAGACGTACCCCTTATTCACTGATACTCTTTGATGAGATAGAGAAGGCTGATATAGAGGTGCTCAACATTCTTCTCCAGATACTTGATGACGGCATACTGACGGATTCGGCTATGCGGCAGGTCAGCTTCCGGAGCTGTATAATTATAATGACTACGAATATAGGTGCGGAGATGTTCACAGGCGGCGGAAAAGTTGGCTTTTCTGAGGACAGGGTAAAGCTGTCGGAGGAGCGTGTGCTGGAAGCTGTGAGAGGACATTTTACCCCGGAATTTGTCAACCGGATCGATGAGACAGTGGTTTTCCGCCAGCTTCATCGTGCGGATATTATCGAGATAAGCCGCATAGCACTTGAAAACCTCCGCAAGCGTTCCGGCAGGCTTGGTATCGGCCTTAGCTATTCAGACAGTGTTATAGAGGTCGTTGCAGAAACAGTGGATACTGAGAAGTACGGAGCCCGCCCTATAAGGCGGCGTGTGACGGAGCTGATAGAGGATAAGTTGGCGCAGAGGATAGTGTCAGGGGAGCTTAAAGCCGGCGACAGC
>JAAYBK010000040.1 GCA_012718885.1 Ruminococcus sp.
AGTTACTCGGGGAAAACCTTTCTGAGGAAAGGTTCTTCCCCGCCCCCCTTTCCAAAGACTTTTAATCTTAATTTTCCCCCAGATAGGGCGCATGATAATAAAAAAGCCCATGTAGTAATTACATGGGTAGCGCCCTATATGGGGGGGAATTTAAAACTGAAAGTTTTAGGAAGGGAGTTTGAGGGTGACTCCCCGCAGTGCGGGGAGATGTCACGCAGTGACAGATGGGACCGCCTCCGTCAGAGGACCCCTTTTTCAAAAGGGTTTTCCTCAATATCTAACGTATAACTTCTATATAGGTGCTTCCCTTATTGCAGTCCCGGAATTTTATTTTACCTCAACAACACAGTCATGATGAGTTTCCTGAAGTTCTTTTTTTAATTCAATCTTATTGCTGATGCGGCGATCGGGGTCATCGTCTAAGCAAACATAGATATGCGTCAGTTCCTTCATATCCTTTATCACTGCGACCTGTTCGCTTTTTCGCAGCCCATAGACTTCCAGTACCTTTATGTTGAAGCAGTCTTTCAAAGGCGACAGATCGGAACATTGAGAACAATAAATTATGACATTGATAAGTTCATTGTTATACCTGCGCCCTTGAGGGATATCTGATCCAAAATTAGCATAGTCAGGGCGGTTGGATAATTCTACTGCAACAATGCCGTCAAAAGTAAAGATGACAGAGACTTTATGCTTTCGATATTCTTCACAATCGGTGAAGTTTTCAACACGGTTTTTTACGTCCATTGCCTCTTCGAGAAAGCCGTCACGTTTTGATATTGCAAATTGTATATTTATACTGCTTTTATCAACAGCAGCACAGTTGAGCTTTAAGCTGTTGTAGTCGTGCTCTTCAAGGTAGGAAATGAGCTTTTTTTCATCCTTGTTTGGAGTGATTTGCCTTATGATAAGAAAAGCAGTGGCAGCGATAATAACGATGCTGACCAATAATATTTTTTTGATAGCAGATGAGTTTTTTTTCATAATATTTCTCCGTATGAAGTGTGTGGTGAGCAGTGGCAAGTATTGGCCGTATTTATAATTAGGGGGCGATGTTTACATCGCCCCGGTTAAAAATGCTATTTTAATGAGACGGAAAAATGCATGGTCATAGCATTATTCCCGACATTTTTATTTTTGCTTATTGCCAGAACATCAGCAGATCCTCGCAGACGTCATTCACGGCAGGGTGACGAACGAGCAGATTTCCCCCACGGTCGCTGACCACCATGAGTCCCCATATCACGAATGAGACTGCAATGCCGATATGTGTAACAACATACCTGTGAACGTTCTTTGCAGCGGAAACTGTCCCCTTGAGTATGCACACCATCACGCCGATCAGCAGGAGAGGTGTCATATCGATGATATAGCGCTGGTTGATACCGCCGAGGCAGTAGCTCTGCCAGCCGATGATAAACGGCATAACGAAGCAGATCAGCAGGGAGATGTTCCTGAGCCTCTTTGTGGAGGAGTTTGCAAAACGTCTGCCCCTGTGCTGTATAGCGGCAGGAATCAGAGAAATGCCGATGATGTACAGCGGATAGGTGAGCCAGCCCACAGCGTCTGAGGAGTATACCGCACGGCCGTAGTTGTAGAGGTGGCAGTAGTTTGGCTCGATGAACGGGAAGAAACCTCTCGGTCTTGGTACAAGGAATACGAAGTGGTAGAGCATAGGCGCAAAGCCTGCGGCGTGGAGCTTGTTTGCATGAACGTCGCTGACAGTGAGCTGATAGGAGGCGCCGAAATCAAAGGGCGAATCAAATCTTGCGTTGTTGTACCACATGAGAGCGCAGCCGCCTATCAGCATGGGAACTACGAAAGCGGCAGCCTGAGTGAGACGGAAGCTGAGCTTCATGTCCTTGTTTCTGAGGATACCGATGAAGAATGGTATCAGCAGGACTGAGGAGAGAGCCAAGCTTGGTCTGGAGCCTGTACAGAGTGCCAGTGAAGCGCCGCTGATGAAGAGGAGCGCCACACGCAGCCACTTTTTCCTGCATGAGCAGGCACTAAGGCCGGTCCACAGCGTAAGGAACAGGAAGCACAGTCCGCAGATAGTCGGCAGAACGTACATATTGGTATAGTTTATTGCGTAGATTATTCCGGACAGGCACATAGTGACCGGCATAAGGCAAAGCAGCATGAGCAGGTTCGGTCTTGGCACGAACAGCTTTATCGCCGCAAGTATCGTCATACAGAACGCCAGGGCGGCAATAGCTCCGAAGATAGGCTGAGCCATTGCTGTGGTAGGCATTTTGCCTGTTATTGTGTAGTAGGGGTAATAGTAGAGTATTACCGGTACGACTCCGAAATAGGAGTAATAATGTCCCTTGTAGTAGGCAGAATCCCAGTTGTAGGGGATGCCCTGGCTGTCACGCTCGGAGCGGTTGTAGGGATTCTTCATAGCCTCAAGAGCCGGATCTACTTCTACATCCAGGTAGACCTGTTTTTTCTTGAATGCATCGGCGGTGGCGGCATATGGATCTGTTATGTTAACGTTTACCGTATTGAATTCATATGCCTGCTGATCGGGGCGAATGAACAGGAATGTGGAAGCCGTGCAGAAGAATACCATTCCGAAAACAAGCACCCTGTGGAGCAGCTTTTTCGGCTGATAGGTCACTGTCCATAGTCTGAACGAGAGTATCAGCATTATCAGCACAGCAATAGTGGAGAGCACGAAGAATCTTATAAGTGAGAAGTGGAACGGGATCGAGCTTACGGCACGGATGGAGTGTATCCTTATTGGAGAACCCACATCATTGAATGTGAGCATTGTCTCGTGGAGCTGGCCGTAGGGAGTGAAATTCATGGCAAATTTCGACTCCTTGGAGGTTATCATCTTCTGCCTCATGGTCTCGAAATCGGCAGAGATATTGTCGTCCTTTATGCCGATAAGTGTCATAAAGGGAGCGGAATTTTCCTTGTCCTCACGTTCCTGCTCGATTATGAGAGCACGGGTATAGTCGGGAAGCCGGGCGAATGTCAGGCTTGCATTGCCGGTGATTAACAGATCACCCTCGCTAAACGCAGCACCCTCAGAGTGATAAACGGTCTCAAGGTCTATGTTAGTGCTGTCAGGCTTTTTGTCGAAGCTTTTGAAGTTGAACAGCAGCACCTCTGCGGCAAATATAGCCGAAAGTGCAATGGCAGACCGCTTCAGGAAGAGGGCAGTCCGCTTCCGGTCGGTGAAATTCCTGAGCAGAAAGGCTCCGTATGGGAGGACGCTCACCGGGATAATTGCGGCCGGAGGAAGAGTGTTCCCGTCGTGGAACATGAACAGTCCGGCAGCAGTACAGAGTCCGGTAAACAGAGCGAGTTCGCTGATGAATATCATCAGCAGCGTTTTCAGACGGCTGCGTTTTTCCTTTTTGTCAGTTTTTCTTGCAGTCATTATCCTGTCCGACAGCAGGAATGTGATGATGTAAAACAGCAGGGGAAAGCCTACCGAAAAGATCAGATCCATAGTTTGTGCTCCTTAATATAATGATAATATAATTATACATTATACAGGAAAAAAGTCAAGTAGAAGCTTGACGGCATATTACTGACCGCTGCATCTTCTGTGTACTTCCGCAGTCAGCTCGTCGAAATACACCTGCGGATCGGTGGCTTTATATGCCGCCTCGTACTCATCCCAGGTCTTGTCGAAGTCCTTGCTCATTACCATGAGGGGCATATATTTATGCTTTACCTCCTGCATTTTCTTCATAACCTTGCCGTAGTCGGTTGCTTCGGTAACTGAATTGTCGAAGGACCACATAGGATACCAGGGAGGATTTTCCGGGGCAGGGTTCAGGAACTCGGTGTAGGTCCTTACGCCGTAAGCGTCAAAGCACTTCTTTATGACCGGATCCAGGTGGTCATAGAAAATTATCGGCTGATTGGTTGAGGTATAGGCGTTGATGCCGTCCGGAGCCATTCCAAGGTAACGCGGCATATAGCTGTACTCGCAGATGTGCTTGGCAATATAGTCCTTACTGCGCCACTGCTTGTACTGCTCCTCGGTCTGGTCAAAGAGTCCCTCATCGTTTACGAAATAGTCGACACCCTCTACACCCCAGAAGCGGAGGTTCTGTATCTCCGGGTCAAGGAGGCTGCTGATGAACTTCACAGCGCCCTCAGGATCCGAGCAGCTTGTGCTTATGCCAACGCCGGTGGAGGCGTTGAAGGCAATGCGGTCGTGGTATCTTTCCTGTATCTTGCCGTCGATAGTAAGACCGAAGGGGATATATTTGCATTCCGGAGGCAGCTCACGCTCTGAGCTGGCGAAATTCCAGTGCTGATCCACCATTCCCAGCACTCTTCCGGTCATTATCTTATCGTAGTAATCCGCAGTTTCCATAACGAAGCACTCCGGATCAATTATGCCCTTGCTGTACTCCTCGTTCAGCTTTTTGAACCAGGTTTTGGCAGTAGGCAGCAGGTTGTAGTCCTTTGCCTCAAGGGTATCCGGATCTACCAGACAGCAGCCGTCATTGGGATAGCCCTCCAGGAACATGGGTGGATTATCCAGGGCGAAAAAGCGAGTATCATTTGCCTGCATATCATATCCGATGAACGGCTGACCGTTCTCATCGACAGGGTGAGCTGCAATATAGTCCTCAATAAGACCGAAATAATCGTCCAGTGTTTTCAGTTCTGGGTAGTTCGCCCATTCCAGCACACGTACCTGTATCCAGAATGCCTCGCCGTCGTGGACAGTGCTGCTGTCCTCCTTGTAGACAGCTGAGAAGAGTGGGATGTAGTAGATATGGCCGTCCTCAGAGCGGACGATATCCCACTGTGCATCGGTGTATAGAGCCTTTATCTCAGGGTAGTCGTCCCAGTAATTATCCAGGGGGATGAATGCGTTTTCTTTTATAAGGCGCTGGCAGTTGCCTGCGTCAGGGGAGATGAAATCCGGATATTTTCCTGAGATCATCATATCACTGAAGACCTTGTCCATATCGGCCTGATCCTCGATCCATTCCTCGTCGAGGATACAGCCTGTTTTTTCGGCGATGATCTGTTTGATCTCATTATCCTCTGCGATGCCTTCATTGCGGGCGCAGAAGAAACCGGTGAACTCCTTGATCTCCTGCTTCTTCTCCTCTTTTTTTAAGGAGCAGCCCGATGATGAGAGGAATATAGCTGCTGCGGATAATACTGATAATAACTGTTTCCCTGTCATATTGTTCACCCTTTTCCTGTGTAATCTGATCGATAGTGAGAGTGCCTGTAAAGCAGGAGCAGCTTCCCTTCATCACTTCACCAGTTCTTAGCGGAATAAGTGATGAAGGTTGAATAGATAATGGCTGTTATTTTTCCGGTTTTATCCTGAAGGTTATCCTCATGCCGCTTCCGGTGCTTATATCCATATCGATACGGCTGCCGAGACAGTGCCTGATACGCAGATACGGATTGTACTTGTAATTTTTATCGAAGGAGTATTCGCTGGTGACGCTCTCATCCTCAAATATGGCCAGCAGTTTAAGTGTTTCTGTCGAGCGCAGCTTCCTGCTGCCCTCAAAGGTAATGACTGAACCCTTTTCCGATGTGATTATCTCCACTGAATCTCCGCCAAACTCGGTGAAGATGCTCTCGGTGATAAGCACCAGTGAATAAGCCGGTATCCTGATCCTGCCGTTGTCCCTGCCGGTGAATTTATAGAGTCCGCCAAGTCTTCCGGAGGCCTCTTCGATCATTTCCGCCTCTTCGGCAAGAGGGATGTTGTCGCTGATAAAGGTAGTATGGAGGTAGGGCAGCTTGTTGATGACTGTCAGCTCCGCATCCATTCTCATTGCTGTTGTAAAGAGAGAATTGTATTCCGAGCTCTTCTTCATCAGCGAGTCGCTGCTCTCCTTGTATTCGCTGCCCTTCTGGGTAAGGCGCTCTGCCATTTCCGAGCATACGTCCAGCAGTCTTCCCAACTCATCCCGGCCATTTTTGCCTTTGCTGAGAGAACGTATGCTGCCCTCACGCCCGAACTCGTCCAGCACAGGTATGATGCGCCTTGTTATTCCAAATGCCATAGCGGCAACAGCGATATTGAACAGCACAACTATACCTATAACGCAGGGCAGGCACCAGCCCTTCCTGAGAACGGAAGCCGCACTTGTCCTGTCAGCGCACGAATAGAATTCGATATCTACGGTATAGTAATTACGCTTTACGCATTTGAACTGCGGAGTGATCGTGATATCCGACACAGCTTTCACGCTGTCATCGCTGCTGTATAGCAGATCGCTGCCGCTCATAATGAAGATACTGCCGTCGAAATCGAGACTTTCTGCGAAATTCCTGATAAAGTCACTGCTTATCTTGAGGCAGAGATAGCTTTCAACTGATTCTGCCGGGATATAGTCCAGATTTCTAACCAGCATAATGGACTGATCTTCGTGGTCGATGCTAAGCACTGTAGGCTTGTTGAACTTCTTCATGGATTTGTACCATTCTTCGTCCCTGACCTGATCCAGGGAGCCTATTGTGCCGCCCGGAAGTATGGTTGGATTTGAGGTATAAATGGTGCATTTCTTCACGATATTGGTATCCGCAGTATTCA
>JAAYBK010000041.1 GCA_012718885.1 Ruminococcus sp.
ATCTATGGCGCAGCAAAAGGCTCAACGACAAGCTCATGAATATGTACTGGACATATCAGGACGAAGAGCCGGAAAAACCAAGCGAAGTCAAGGTAGTGAATGAGAACGGCGAAGAGGAGATACGCAAGAAGTATTCTATCCTTCCCGGCGCAAGAAAGTTACTTGACATAAACAGCGACGTTGTTGGAGTTATCAGCATACCTGACACTAAGGTGAATAATCCGCTGATGCAGGCTGATGACAACTCCAAATACCTCAACATGAAGATAGACGGCTCTGAGTCGAGAGCAGGCGAGATCTTCCTCGATTTCCGCAATCATTTCGATGAGATTGATGATGAGGGCTATCTGAAGTATCCTAACTCTGATAACCTTGTTATATACGGTCATAATATGGGCGATGAGACTATGTTCGGTACCCTTAAGTATTACCACAGGAACGGTGATTATTACGGGGAGCATCCGATAATAGAACTCAATTCCAACTGCATGACCTATAAGTATAAGATATTCGCATTCTTCATCCTTGACGCAGACGATGATACTTCAACGAAGTTCGACTGCTGGAACAAGCTGAATTTCAGCGATGAGAAGGAATTCTATAACTTCGTCAACGAGGCGAAGAGAAGAACACTAAGACTCAACGATGTCGATGTGAAGTACGGCGATAAGCTGGTAACGCTCTCCACCTGCAATACCTACCTGGGAGACCGTGGCAGACTTATCATAATGGGAAGACTTGTTCGTGAAGGAGAGGATCCTATGAAGGGCACTCAGAACAGTGTTGCAAATCCCAATATCAAGTGGCCGACTATGTATTACAATACCAAGACCAATGAACACTACGATCCTGACGCTGATTTCGAGCCATATGGCCCGTGACAGGCGTGGGAGTGAGCTGATATTTGCTCCGTAAGGAATATAATGAGGAGTAATATGCCAAATGAATAAATCTGCAAAGATCGCAACCGCAGGATGTGCCTGCGCCCTTGCGGTAGGTCTGGGAGCACTTGTATACTCTCAGAATAAAAAAGATGACAGCAATGATCCGACCATAAGCTCTGCTTCCGTAAGCACAGAAGCTGCAACAGAAGCGGTGAACTCTGTTCTGAAGCTGCCTGCTGACTGGGCAAAGGATATGAAATATGCTGCATCGGAAAGCGGAATGACCGAAAGGGCAAAATATTTCAGAACCATTAATCCTGATATCGCCGGCTGGATAAAGATAGGAAACACCCAGGTGTATTATCCTATAGTGCTTGATCCGGGTGAGATCGAGGAGAACTCAAAGTTCTACGGACCGGAGTCTTACGTTCCAGATTCCTACTATCTTGACCATGACCTCGACGGAAGCTATCTGCGCTGCGGATCCCTCTTCCTTGATTACAGGGATGTCTTCGGCAGCGATGAGGAGGAGCAGTCTGAGAATCTTATAATCTACGGACATAACATGGCGAATAATTCCATGTTTGGCTCCCTCAGAAGATACCGTCAGGATTACAGCTTCTACGATGCAAGTCCCTTTGTGGAGCTCAGTTCCAACTATAAGGACTATGACTATGTTATCTTTGCTTTTCTTATAACCAGTGGAAACTACGAGGGCAATGACTTCGTGTACTGGAATATGGAGGAGCTTGATGATAAAAAGGACTTCGATTTCTACGTTGACCGCTGCAAGAAGGGCGCAATGGTCGATACCGGAGTCGATGTGCAGTACGGCGACAAGCTGCTCACACTGTCCACCTGCTATGCTGACGAGGATAACTCCCGTTTCCTTGTGGTGGCAAGAAGACTGCGTGACGGCGAAAAAGCCGGCGATATGTCAACTATCGTCCGCACTGAAGAGTGGAAAAAGGCTCATGAAGAAAAGCCTGAGACAACAACATCTGCCGAAGGACAGAACGCACAGTGAGAAAGAGAAAAATAAGCCATTAAACCGATAACACGGTAAAAGGAGTTATTTGATCTATGAAACGATTATACATTATGAAGAGTACAGCAGCTCTTCTTTCCGGAGTCCTTGCCTTTACGGGTGCAAGTTCGGCAGCAGGTTCTGCTGAAGCTCCGGATGAAATGCAGTCATCAACAACTACAGCCGCAGAGGAGACCTCAGAGGCTGCAAGCGGTGATGAAGGCGAAAAGGACGTACCTGCTGAAGAAGAGGAAGAAGCTGAGGAGATAAACTGGACAAAGGCTGATATCTCTGACTACGACGCAAGTATGTCGCTGGTCAGCTATGAGCTCACTACTCCGGAGATGCTTCAGACAGTCAGCGCTAACTCAAAGAAGGAACTGACCGACGAGGAAGTCTCGCTGATGATAGCAAAGCGCAGAGCCCTCAAGAAGAAGACTCCTTCTCTTACAAGAAAGTCAAGGAACGCTGAGCCCACAGCAGTGGAGCTCTATCTCTCGGGAAAGCCGGTGGGATATGTTCCTCCGGACAGACAGGTATACGCAAACGCAAGCCCCGGAGACTTCACATTCGTTACCTATGGCTGGGGACACGGCGTTGGCATGAGCCAGAACGGCGCAAATCTCTATGCTACCTACAGTGGCTGGACATATCAGGATATCCTGTTCCATTACTATCCCGGAACATATCTGGTGAACACCAACTCCACTGACGATGAGGAAATTACACTCAGACATGAGCCCACCGGAAAGACTACCCTTGAGATACTCTCGGAGATAGTGTTCAACGAGGTGGGAGGCTGTATGTCGTATGAGGCTATAAAGGCTCAGGCGGTTGCGGCTTATACATATATAAAGTTCAACGGTGATGACTGTAACGACCTCAGACCTAAGGCTAATCCGCCGCAGATCGTTATAGATGCCTGCGAGGAGGTACTGGGTGAGGCACTCTTCTATGATGAGGACTTCGCACTGACCATGTTCTCTGCTTCCAGCGGAGGCTGCTCAGCTAACTGCTATGAGGTATTCTATCAGGATGTGCCTTATCTCAGAAGCGTGGAAAGCGACTGGGACGGCGCATACGATCCACATTTCGGAACTGTTACTTATATAAGTGCAGCTGATATGAGAAACAGGATACAGTCACGCTTCGGTATAACGCTTTCGGATGATCCTTCAAACTGGATACAGCCGGTGTATTCCGAGGAGACCGGATATGTTACAGATGTGTGCATTGACGGTCAGATGTGGGTGAAGGGTTACGCTTTCTCGCTGCCAATGGGTATAAAATCACCTAAATTCAATGTTTCGTTCACGCCGGGAGAAAATACAGAAACGGAAGTGACAGAATCTGAATGGACCGATGAGGGAGACTTCATTGAGGACTATCAGGACGCCAAGACAGAGGCTGCTTATCAGGAACAGCAGGAGGCCTTTGCCGACGGTGTGACAGAAACTACAGCCGCAGCTGAAACTGAGACAAGTGCGGCAGAATAAAGATAGATAGAACAAAAGGAATAAGTCTTTGGAACGAGAAACTGATATTGCAGTGTGATTGTATCCGGAGACTTTTCCCTTTTTTCACCTCTTGTGGTGCTGCGAGGCATTTTTTGAGCATTTTTTATGCTCAAAAGGTGACTGGTGGTGAAATTTGAGGTGGATAAAATTATATCAATTACAAACGTTTGTTTCGCAAATAGTTTACAGGAGTTAAAATTTAAACAAAATCACCAAAAATAGCCTTTTTACAGGGTTTAACCTTGTGCATTATCCTATCTTGATTAATTATGCGAGAAGTGATAAAATGATTGTAGGGGCAAAAAAAGGTGATGAGTTGTGATTTCTCCCACTTTTGAGGTGAAACTACCCAAAATGAGTAAACGAAAGCGAGGCGAAGGTCATGACAGATCCGTTATGCGGTACTTATTATCCGAGTATCGACCAAAAGGGCCGTATGAGCTTCCCCAATAAGCTTCGTGAGATCCTCGGACCAGAGTTCTTTCTCTGCGCCGGACACGACGATCACTATATTGCCGTTTATTCCCCTGAGGAATTTCAGAAATACAGGGAAAAGCTTTCTTCCGTAACAGGTAAGGCCGGAAGCAACGTCAGAAGATACCTGCTCTCCTTCACCGATAAACAGGTGCCGGACAAGCAGGGAAGAATATTTATAACCCAGCAGCTCAGAACATATGCTGGCATCTCTGACGAGGTAGTGGTCATCGGCTCAGAAAACAGAGCTGAGATCTGGGATAAGTCCACATGGGAGAGCTTCAGCAGCAATATCACATTCGACGATATCAACGCTGCGCTGTCAGACCTTTCAATATAAGGGAGCAGCCTGAAAGCTGTTTCTCCCGCTGAAAAGCTCCGGCGTGCTTACAGTTCTGAGCTGCAGGCCCGGAATATATTAAGGAGAGGTATAGATGGAATTCAGCCATATCCCCGTATTGGCTTCGGAATGTATAGAGGGACTTGATATCCGCCCCGATGGTATCTACGTTGACGGTACTGCCGGCGGTGCGAGACATTCCTCATTAATAGCCGCTCGTCTCAACGAAAAGGGCAGGCTCATATCCCTTGACCGTGACCCCGATGCAGTCAAAGTTGCTTCGGAGAGATTGTCGGTCTACAGCAATGCTCAGGTTATCCACAGGAACTACTCGGAAATGAGATATGTACTCGATGAGCTTGGCATAGATAAGGTGGACGGTATCCTTATGGATCTCGGAGTTTCCTCCTATCAGCTGGATGAGGGCAGCAGAGGTTTTTCATACCACGTTGACGCTCCTCTCGATATGAGAATGAGCAAAGAGGGTATGTCGGCTGCTGACATAGTTAATACATATTCCGAGCAGGAGCTCGCAAGGATAATCTTTGAATACGGTGAGGAGAAATTCTCAAGACGTATCGCTGAGAATATAGTCCGTTCAAGGGAGAGTACTCCCATTGAGACTACTTTGCAGCTTGCAGATATTATCAGAGAAAGTGTTCCTCAGAAGGCACGACGTGAAAAGAACCCCTGCAAAAAGACCTTTCAGGCAATAAGGATAGCCGTAAACGGAGAGTTTGAGCATCTGTCTCAGGGACTCGACCAGGCGTTCTACAGTCTGAAGGCAGGCGGCAGACTTGCAGTTATAACATTCCATTCTCTTGAGGACAGGATCGTCAAGCAGAGATTTGCAGGATGGTGCAAAGGATGTATTTGTCCGCCGGATTTTCCACAGTGTGTGTGCGGCAGAAAACCGCAGGGCAGACTTGTGAACAGAAAGCCTATAGAGGCTGATGAAAAGGAACTTGAAAGAAACAACAGAAGCAGAAGCGCCAAGCTAAGGATAATAGAGAGGAGTGCGGAGAATGACAGCGGAACAGCGTTATGATTATTATTACGAAGCTCTCGCTGAAGAAGAATCCGGCTCTGAAAACGAAACCTTAGAGACTGAAAGCGAGACCAAGGATAAAGATGCTGAACGTGAACACGAGATAAGATACAGACGTACAGAGGTAAAAAGCGGTGCGATAATGCGTATCGTGGTCGTATCTGTTCTGGCGGCAGCCCTGCTCGGATCGGTCATTTATTCACTTGACCACCGGAACAGGATGTACAATAAGGTCTCGGCGATGAACCGCAAGCTAAGTCAGACAGAGGCGGAACACGTAAGACTTCAGTCAGAGCTTGACAGCAAGATGTCAGCAAAAAACGTCGAAGAGTATGCAGAGAAGGAGCTGGGAATGCAGAAGATCGATAATTCCCAGATCAAGTACATAAAAATACAGACTGATGACGTAGTTAATATTCCGGAGCAGGATGAGACCTTGATGACAAAGATAGAAGGTTTCTTCGATGGCATCGTGGAATATTTCAGAGGGTAGTACCAATATAAATATAGTAAAAGGACTGCCTGTTATTTAATGAACACTATCGGCGAAATAAAAAATATGCCGAAGTTATATGTAGAACACGGAGATACAGCGAGTGGTCGGAATACCGGGATCACTGCTCCCCGGATCCTGAGCGGAAATAGAGGATCCGGGGAGGGCGGTTCCACGCTTGATAAGCGAATCAAATCCTTCGTCGTATCAAAAAGAACAGGACATCGGAATATCATGGATGTTCAGAGGCGGGGCAGTAAAATTACCCTGCCTTATTCTATTTATACGCAGGTTTATAATATATGTTACTGTTAAGGCGGCGCTGTTCGGAGAACGTGCGGGTAATGTGCCGCAGGGTGTTCCCTGGGCAGTGCCGCCTTTTCATCCAGAGAAGGAAAGGAATCATATGGCAAATTATAACCCTTCTAATTCAATGAGATTCAGGGCGAAATTCGTTATGACGGCCGTATTCATGGTGCTGTTTGCAGCGGTCGTGGTGAATTTCTTCAGAATATCTGTCCTAAGCAACAAAAAGTATCAGGACATGGCCAATGCTCAGCATTTCGGCTCGATCGTCCTGTCAGCCCACAGAGGCTCCATTTATGATGCAAAGGGAACTGCCCTTGCGAAGAGTGCTTCAGTATACAAGATCTTCCTCGATCCTACAAGGTTCCGCAGCGAGATGACAGACCTTCAGGATCGTATCGATAAGCGCAATCGTGACAAATCCAACGGCGACTACAAGCCGGAGTACGATGAGGAGGGAAATGAGCTGAATCCACTTCCCGATTCGGCAGAGGCTTTCAGGGAAGAGGCAGTGAACCTGCTATCAACAAAGCTTGAGATAAAGCCCGAGGATGTCCGTGCTGCAATGGAGAAGGATTCGCAGTACAGCGTTCTAAAGGAAAAGGTGGAGACACCGGTGGGCGATGAGCTTATAGCTTTCTTCAATAAATACCGCCTTACTTCTCTTCATGCGGAGGAGGACACCAAGAGGTATTACCCGCAGAACGAGCTTGCAGCTTCTGTAATAGGCTTCACTACTGCTGATGGAAACGGTGTCTACGGCATAGAATCCTACTACAACAAGTACCTTGCCGGAGTTGACGGCAGGACTATCTCGGCTACAGATTCAAACGGAAATGAGCTGCCCTATAAGTACGCAAAGACCTATGAACCTAAGAACGGCGATGATCTTTACCTTACGATCGATATGAACATCCAGTATTACCTTGAAAAGCACCTTGAGGAAATGGTTGCAAAGCATAAGGTAAAGAACCGTGGATGTGCAATACTTATGAACGCAAAGACCGGAGCTGTCTACGGAATGGCTACATATCCAAGCTTCGACCTGAACCAGCCCTATGAGATATCGGATCCCTTCCTTGCAGCCGAGATAAAGGCCATCAAGAATGAGGATGAAGCTGAAAAGCGTCTTGAGAAAGAACAGGTTGCTCAGTGGAGCAATAAATGTATATCCGAAAGATATGAGCCCGGTTCGGTATTCAAGGTAGTGACAAGTGCTTCCGCAATGGAAGAGGATAAGATAGAATTCAAGGGCCAGCTCTATTACTGTGACGGTGCGAAGGAGATACCCGGAGCACTCCAGCCGATACGCTGTCACGACAGAGGCGGCCACGGTTCACAGAGCTTCCAGGAGGCTCTTATGCATTCCTGCAACCCTGCATTCATGGAAATAGGCCAGGCGCTTGGCGAGGAGAAATTCGTCTATTACTGTAACGCTTTCGGATTTGGTGAACCCACCGGCGTTGATCTTCCGGCTGAGGCATACGGCGATATATTCACATATAAGAATATCGATCCTGTAAACCTTGCAGTTGGTTCGTTCGGACAGGGCGAAACTGTTACGGCAATGGAGATGATAACTGCCTGCTGTGCAGCTATTAACGGAGGATATCTCCTTCAGCCCTATGTTGTTGACAAGATACTTGATGAGGACGGAAACGTTGTTCTTAAAAATGAGAGAACAGTCCGCCGTCAGGTAGTATCCGAGGAGACATCTGCAAAGATGAGAGACGCTCTCTATCACGTTGTTGCAGACAGCTCCACAGGTAACGTTAAGATAAAGGGATATGCTATCGGAGGAAAATCCGGTACATCCGAAAGACGTATGACAAGCGATAACTCAGGCTATGTTGAGGGTGTCGAGGAGACCGATCAGGATCAGGAGTACGGTGCATCATATATGTGCTTTGCACCGGCAGACGATCCGGAGATAATACTCCTCGTTCTCGGAGATATGCCTGACAACAGCCCAAACCAGTACTACGGAAGCGTTGTTGCAGTTCCGACAGCAAGAGATATCCTCAAGGATGTTCTTCCATACCTTGGCATCAGCCCTGAATATACAGATCAGGAGCTTGCAAGCCTTGATATAAAGATACCTCTCCTTGAAGGTTCTATCGATGACGCCAAGAAGGAACTGGAAAAGATAGGTGTTGATGCTGAGCACACAAAGATAATCGGCAACGGCATCGAGGTAGTGGCTCAGTCACCGAAAACCGGTTCATACATATCCAGAGAAGGTACAGTTTATCTGTATACCGAGAAGAACAAAGCTAACGAATTCAGAACAGTGCCTAATGTTGTAGGCTACGACGCATATAATGCAAATTATCTTTTATCATCCAACGATCTGAATTATATCACTATCGGAGCTTCAGCGGACAGTCCCGGTGCTCTTGTGAGCGGACAGTCGCCTGAAGCGGGAAAACAGGTTCCTATGGGTACTACCATAGAGCTTGAATTCACGGTATATGAAGACGGAGGCTGATACCTGTTATATCTTAGATATCAGGGAACAATAAATACAGGAGGCGGTCAGAATGAAATTATATGAGCTCATAGACGGCATAGCAGAAACAAAGCTTGAAGATACCGAAATAAGCTTCATTACAGATGATACAAGAAAAGTAGTTGCCGGATGCATATTCGTCTGTGTAAAGGGCGGAAGCTTTGACGGCCATACTGCGGCGGCAGAAATGCTGGAAAAGGGTGCAGCTGCCGTGATATGTGAGCGAGATCTTGGACTTGGCGACAGACAGATCATTGTCGACAATTCCAGAAAAGCCTATGGAAGGCTCTGCTCCGCCTGGTTCGGACATCCGGAAAAGAAACTGAAAATGATAGGAGTTACCGGAACAAACGGCAAGACAACTATCACAAATGTTATAAAGCATATTCTCATGTCAGCCGGACATAAGACCGGCCTTGTGGGAACTATCCGCAATGAGATAGGCGACGAGGTGCTTCATACTGAGAATACCACACCTATGGCCTATGATCTTATGGAGCTCTTTGACAAAATGGTAAAGGCCGGCTGTGAGTATGTGGTAATGGAGGTAAGCTCTTTCGGACTTGTCCAGAACAGGATCGGTTCGTCATGGTTCGATATAGCGGTGTTCACCAACCTTACCCAGGATCACCTTGACTACCATAAGGATATGGAGGATTACTATCAGGCGAAGAAAATGCTGTTTGATATATGCGATACTGCGCTCTGCAATATCGATGATGACTACGGACGCAGGCTCTTCGGCGAGATAAGCTGTGACAAGATAAGTTTCAGCATAAAGGAAAATGCTGATGTATACGCTGACGGCATAAAGATAAAGTCGACCGGTTCGAGTTTCTGGTTCTGCAAGGGGGATAAGTCCTACCTTGTGAATATGAGGATGCCGGGAGCGTTCAATGTATCGAATATTACAGCCGCCATTGCGGTCTGCCTTAAAGCCGGCATACCCATGGATAAGATAATCAGCTCTGTGGGTGCATACAACGGCGTTAAGGGGCGCTGCGAGGTGATCCCGACAGGCAGAGATTTCACAGTTATATGCGATTATGCACATACCCCGGATGCTGTTGAGAACATTCTCAGGAGCGTGAAGGAGTACACAGAGGGCAGGCTTATATGCCTCTTCGGCTGCGGTGGAAACCGGGATGCGGCAAAGCGCCCGAAGATGGCTGCTGCTGCGGCAAAATACGCCGACAGACTGATAGTGACATCAGACAATCCGAGAAATGAGGATCCTGAACAGATCATAAGGGAGATACTGACCGGACTTTCCGGCAGCACGGTGCCCTATGATGTTGTGACTGACAGAAAAGAAGCTATATTCCATGCCTTGAAAATTGCTGAAAAAGGTGATATAATAGTTCTTGCGGGCAAGGGACATGAGGACTATCAGATCCTTGCCGGCATGAAGCACATCCATTTCGATGAGCGTGAGATCGTCGCAGAGGGACTAAAGCTTCTTGATTAATGAAAATGCTATAAAATTGGGAGTTGTTTGGTAAAATGTCATATTGGATAATAAATCTCGCAGTAACAATGCTGTCCTTCGTCGTTGCAGGTGTTTCGGGAATATTCCTGGTTCCGTTCCTTCACAGGATAAAGTTCGGCCAGCCTATTAAGACTGAGGACGGTCCTCAGTGGCACGCCAAGAAACAGGGCACACCTACAATGGGCGGGTTCATGTTCATATTATCCACGGTAATCACTTCAATGGTGGGCTATTGGGTATATCGTCTCAGAGGAGGACTTGACCTCACTGAGAAGGCCACTCACAACGCATTCTATGTGTTCCTGGCAGTGATAATATTCTCAGTGCTCTTCGGACTTATCGGCTTTATCGACGATTTTACAAAGGTTGCGAGAAAGAAGAATGACGGACTTACTCCAATGCAGAAAATAGTGCTTCAGGTACTTTTCTCACTGGGATTCCTCGCTGCACTGTATAAATTCGGCGACGGTTCAACAACTCTTGATTTTGGTTTCTGGGAAACACCTTCACTGGGAATATTCTATTATATAGTACTCATACCGGTGATAATATATCTTACAAATGCAGTAAACCTCACTGACGGTATAGACGGCCTCTGCGGTTCAGTAACGCTTGTGGCGATGCTCATATTCACAGTTGCCTGCGCTATACTTGACAAGGTTGAGATGAGCTTCTTTACAATGGCACTTGCAGGTGGCTGCATAGGCTTCCTTATCTGGAATCTCAATCCTGCGAAGTGCTTCATGGGAGATACAGGCTCAATGTTCCTTGGAGCAGCCGTGACCGGTACAGGTCTTGTGCTCCATAAGCACCTGCTGCTCATTCTCACAGCCCTCATCTATATCTTTGAGGCGCTTTCAGTAGTGATACAGGTCAGCTACTTCAAGTACACCAAGAAAAAAAGCCCCGATCATCAGGGAAAGAGAATATTCAAGATGACTCCTATCCATCATCATTTCGAGATGAGCGGCTTCAGCGAGTACAAGATCGTGATAACATTCTCTCTGGCAGGCATTATTTTCGGTATTCTGGGAATAATCACTCTGTTGACATTCAATTGATAAACTCTCTGTGAAAAAGGAGAAAATATGGCGACAAGCAAAAAAAAGAAAGTAAGCTCTACACAGTCCCTGTGGAAGGCTTTCGTGGGAGAGGGAAGGAACAGCGATATAAGCCTTTCCTTTTTCGCTTATGTAATGATACTTCTG
>JAAYBK010000042.1 GCA_012718885.1 Ruminococcus sp.
TCCCTCGACCACCTTATAGCCGGGAATGGGTACGCCGTGGTTGATCGCTTCAGAGGAGACGAATGCGAATACCGCCTCTATCCACGAGGATATCCTGTTCAGTGTCGGCAATATCTCCGCCAGTTCAGCTATGGGGATCAATCCCGGCTGCTTGAATACGGCTGTATTGGTATCCGCTTCGTAGGGCGCAGTCATATCACTTTCCTCTGCGGTATCATCAAAAGCCCCGGCATCAAGGTCAAGGAAATCCTCACGGCAGAGCGCCAGTGCTTCATCGGCACACGCCTTGCAGACCGGCTTTGCGCGGCAGAAGCGGCACCAGTCACCGGGGTGCTGTTCACCCTTTCCCTCGAAAGCAAGCAGTGCGGTCGGTTTGATGCTCTCGCCCCAGTCCTCAAGCTCCTGACGGGAGCATTCAAACGTGCTGATATTATCAAGACGGGGCTGGATGATGCTCATACGAACGATCTCGATATCGTACAAAAAGCCATAGGCGGCTAAACCTCCGAGTGCATACAGCATCATCTGGCTGTTGTGGTCGGCATCCACGAACACGCCCTTGCCCGTCTTGAAATCACATACATGAAGCAGACCTCTGCCGTTTTCGTCCTTGCCAATAATAAGCATATCCGCAGTACCGAAGCCGGAGGGAGCAATGTGACTGTAATCGACACGCTCCTCCACAAAGGCAAGGGGTTCACAGCCGTTTTCCCGCATCTGCTCAATGATGGAAATGACGAATTCTGCATATACATCTGTGATCTGCTCAATTTCCTCAGTATCAAACTCCTCGGACTGCGGGCGTTTCACGCGCTCATGCAGGTATTTGCGGACCTTGTACTCACAGATCTCATGGGCGAATGTACCTTCTTCGGCATAGACGGAGCTTTCGTTCGGGAAGTTCTCCTGCAACCGGACGGAAGGAGGACAGTGCAGCCACTGCTTGGAACTGGATGCGCTCAGAAGCGCGTGTACATCCGGCATCCGATCACCTCCGGTCAGAGCTGGGACACATCGGTGAGGAATGCCTCATACTTGTCCTGCGGAATGTCGCTGACCTTTGCTGCGCCATACGATTTCAGCAGAGCGAGAACCTTGTCCTTATTGGCTCTGTTCTGCTTGATCTTGCCGGTCACAACCTTAATAAGGTCATCGGCAGTCAGTTCCGATGCAGGCTCCTGTTTCTTAGCAGGGGTTTTCTTTTTCGGCTGCTCCTTCGGCTTTTCCTCCGGCTCGGTGTCCCATGGAAGATCGTCTGCCGAGAGGATCTCCTCAAACTCATCCGGGGTGATAGTCTCCGGAGCTGTCTCCTTTGGCACACCGTTAATCGCCATGTCTGCAAGCTGCTGTGCCATGCCCGGCTCCATTGAATTCAGAAGCTGGATAACTCCACCGAAGATCGTGCCGAGTCCGTCGATCAGCTTCTTTACGTCTACCGGAATAGGCTCCGGAAGCTTGTTCTTTTTAGTCTCCGTCATAAATCAGTCCCTCCTCGTCATCATCATAGTTTTCAGGCATCTTATCACTGACACCGCTGTCCCTGCGGAGCTTCTTTCTGAAATCGTCCGGGTAGCGGATCTCGAAGAAAACGCCCTCGTCATCGATTTTCAGGCGAAACACACCGACATCCAGTTCCATGTTCGGGAGCATAGCCGATGCCATCGACATGAAGCGGAACATATCCGTTGCGGTCTGTGCGATGTCTCCGGCACGCTTGTCCATTGCCGTTTCAAGCAGCTTCAGTGCATCCGGCTTAGCTGCGGACTTGCTGGGATCGGGTGCGGCACCGCCGTTGTAACGGTTCTTCGGGGTTCTGTTTTCCATAAGCTTTTCCTTTCTGTGCGGCCTTGCGGCCAATGTATTATCGTGAGGAGCATCATAGCCTCTCATATACTGTCGTGGGAGTGCTTGTTTTAGGGGTATCAAAACAAGATTTTTTTTGCTTTTTTCAAGGCGCCTCTCAGATGATCACGAATCGTAGTCTGATCCACTCCGAGAAGAGAAGCAATATCGCTCTGTGTCATGCAGTCTCTGTAGTACATTACAAATACTTTTCTCTGCTTCTCCGTCATCGCTGTCAGCATTTCTTCTCTGGTCTCACGGCGCTCCACGGCATCCTGCGGATTTTCACCCATGCGTCCGTCGTACCAGTTGAAGGCTCTGCGAAAAGGGTCTGCTACTGCCAGTTCCATATCACCGTCCTTATCTCCGTTGTCTGCGCTGTTATAATCTGTGGTATCCTTGCGGCTTCCGGTGCGGTTCATGCTGTTGGCCTCAATGCGGTGATCGCCGATCAAAGTTACTGCAAGGATCCAGGGCTGTGCGGCGAGAAAGCCGTCCGGCAGTTCGTAGGACTCTCGGAAGCTATCCTTTTCCGAGTCTCTCAGCTTATTGAAGTAAAAAGTGAAACTTTTGCAGTACGGCAGCCACACAACAGTGCGACCAGTGATATTCTGATAGATCGCAAAGCCGTTGCTGAACAGTGTGCAGTCATTTGTTTCTGCGATCGGGTCACCGGCGGACTCAAACAGCTCTTTCGGTGTCGGAGTCTTGCCGGACTTTTCAGCAAGGTCGAGGAAGGTGAGCAGCTCTCCGAGGGTGGTCTTATCTGTTACGGTGATCGTATTCATAGTCGTTCCTTTCTGCAAGGAACGCACTCGCGGCAGATGCTCGTACTGCGTAAAAGGCACGCAGGCAGACGATGTCCACACGGAATACAGCCACGGTCTGTACAGACCACAAGTCCTACTGCTTTCCGTTATGAGCATCTGTCCGCCAATGCGCGCCTTGACTGACAAATGTGATTTATCTATGCTGCGGCATAAGAATAGCCGGATGCATACAGAGGAAGAACATACAGCTCGGTCTGTCGTCCACAGGGTATAGCTGTGGCATTGAGACGTTAGCTGTATGAACATCCGCTACCGTATGCATCCGGCAGTGAGGTGTTGTTTACAGTCCCGTAGGCTGATGCCTGTCCTTGACTGTGTCTATATCATAGCATATCCGAATCTTCTTTTACATACATAAAAAATGGGGGCTGTTTTTTATGCACTGTGCTTGTATCGCCCTCTTACATTAGTCTGTAGTTGTTCGTATTATCTAAATTAAATGGATATTCTATGAACATTCTGTTTCTAAACCGTTTCAAAAACGCAAATCGCCCCCATTTTTTCCGGGGGCTGCATAAAATTATTTCAGGGTATAAAAAAGGAGGCCCGAAAGCCTCCTGAAAATGTCGTTTTTACATACTTTTCTTAGCGTACCGTTTCTTTTCCTCACAGTCTCTCGTCCACGGCGTAAAGCCTTCTGCCTTCAGCAGATCATTTATCTGGAATACATTTGCTTTCGGCATCAGCTCGAATACAGTCACATACAGCCTGTGCGCTGGATTGCTCATATCAAATTCTACTTTTGCCTTCTGCATAAGGTCGATACGGAACGACTCCTCGAGCTCCAAAGCTACACAGAATGCCAGCACTGTTTCAAGCTTCACTTTCTTGCCGCTGCGCATCTTGTTGACAGTGTTCACGCCCATACCGCTGCGGTCTGCGACCTGATCTGAGGTAACATCGCATCTTTCCATATGGAATCGCACCGCCTTGCCGAATTCGTTGACAGCTGAAGGAACGGCGAGCTTATCGTTTTCCTCTGAGATCTCATACATTGCCATGCGGATCTTCTTTCGCTGCTCATCACTGAACGAACGATTTTCTTCTGTGATCTCTGTCAAATCGTCCTTATGCAGCTCGCCATAGGTATAGCTGTAGTCGAATTCTGCATAGACACGCTTAAAATCGAGACAGCATTCAGCCATATGGTGTCTCGCGTACTCGGTCAAGCCCATAGCGATGCCGTGTTCCTTGCGGATATACCTGTCACTGTTGATTACGACATGTCCGTCCAGATAGATGAACTTCTTGGAACGGACAAGCTCCGCAAAGGTATCACAGGATGCAAATACATCGGAGATGTGTCGGAACGACAGTGTATAGGTGTAATCCTCCGGGAATCTCAGCTCTACATCGTAGTCCTCGACATATCCTGTGGTGTTGTAGACATACACACCGCGTACTTCCGGCCACCCCAGTTCAATGATACGCTTCTTTGCAGCATTGCGGGATACTCCGAACTTCCATTTTACAAGGTCGATCAGTTCTCTGTAATCATCCCAATCGGGCTCGCCAGGGAGCTTCTCAAAGAAGTTCAGGATGACCTCAGACGCTTGTTCCTCCGGCATCTGAATAAAGCGCGGGATCGCATTTGCCTGCGTTTCCATCCATTTCAGGCAACTGCGTTGTGTCTTAGAGTAGAAGTAGTCATTGAACTCCGGCATCTTCCTGCCGACCATTTTTCGATAATAGCTCTGCAGTTCATAGAACAGGTTATGAAGGTAAGCGTGAACGCACTCATGAATAATAGCGTTCTGTGCTTCTTCCTCCTCCAGAGACTCATCCACAAGGATCGTAGGACCGTCAACTTTCATTTTGATCGCTTTGCCGTCCTTATCATAGACGGTCGTATCCCGCTTATCAAGGATCAGCTTGGACTTGACCTTGCCGTTTTTTGAAAGGCGGGCATACTTTATGTCAAGTCCCATAAACCTCGCAATCACAAATGTATTGATGCAGCCTGGATAATTCGATTTATATGGATAAAAGCCTTCAAATATCTTCTGAGCTATGCTCTCAAAATCCTTCTTTGAAAGGATAGGCACCAGAAATTCATCCAGAGGATTATTCAGTCGGATAAACTGCCCGTTGTACAGTTCTGCATCACACAGAAAATCCGATCCGCCGTTGGAGCAGTAATAACCGTGTACGTTATATTTCTGACACTGCCTGCACCCGTTCATATCGAACACGACATTGCAGATCACATACATATCAAAGGAATCGTGGTCTATGCGGTCATATCTGCCTTCCTCTATGATGACAGTTTCGATATCGGCCTCCCTCGGAACACCCCACGGCAGCGGGAGCTGACGATAGTAGTGTAGTTCACGGATGTGTCGGCCATACTCCAGTGTGTAGTTCCATTTGAGAAAATCGGTAAAGGACACGATCTCCGGAAGTTCCCCATGCCAGTCCGGGTTACGGATCACTTTGTACTGCCCCGGATGCAGCTTATCGGGAATCGTGAGAAATGGTCCTCTGTCAAGATATATAGTCATTTACGCCCTCCTGTTTTCGCGACTTGTGTTTCTTTGATACTGTCCCTATCTCTTGTTCTGTATCTCTCTATATATAGTGGCGAAGTGGGTTGATGGCGAAGTTGGCGGTATTCTGAGCATAAACGGGATGAGCTTGTCCTGCCGCACACCAAAGGCAGATCGATGTCTCGTTTTTCCCCAGTCGGAATACCGACATTGCCATTATATCACACTCTCAAACGAAATGCAAGTGTAATTTCAAGTTGACAAAACACCGATAGTGTGCTATAATGTAGTCAAAGATACAATGCCTACGGCACTTTTTGTAGTTCTAACAATTTCGGAGTTGAAAAGTCTTTGATAAACTTTGTAGAGTTGCACAGATTTCAATAAGAATATTTGTTCGTTTTGAGAATTGACATTTATCAGGTTTTGCTGAAGGGAGAGCTTTGTTATGAAGCAGCGTAATAAATCGAATATTTCAGTCTCACAGGGGAGGGAGGAAAGTGCAGGGAAAAAGAGTAATATCTCTGATCCTGCACACCGAAAGGACGCTCATGCCGTCGGAGGACGCATCAAGTACTACAGGGAGCGTCAAAAAATAGATCAGAAAGTGATCGCAGAAAAAATCGGCGTGACCTCTAATGCTATCAGTAACTGGGAGAACGGAAGAACGCGCCCGGATTTCAGTGTTGTTCCCAAGCTCTGTGAAGCACTTGGTATCACGCTGTATGAACTATATGGGATTGAAAACAAGCAAGATACCTATACGGATAAGGAGAAGTCTATGGTAGAGAGATACCGTGGACTGTCGTATCCGCACCAGCTTGCAGTCGACAGCCTGCTCTCTTCGCTTGAGACAGCAGAAACCGTTGGTAGCTTCCCGGAAATTATTAAACTGGTATGCTGCGATAAGGGACTTGCTGCAGGCTTTGACGTTGGTGCTGAGTTTGAGGATCACGGGACGCCAATCTATCTGTATCCGAATACGAACGCTGCAATACGACAAGCAGATCTTGTATTCCCGGTCAACGGAGACAGTATGGAGCCTGAATACCACGATGGCGACCTTGTTCTTGTGGAGAAGTATCCCGGCTGTCCTGAACTGCAATACGGCGAGGTCGGAGCCTTTATGGTGGGCAACAGTACATATATAAAGATATATGAAGAGGAAGGTCTGGTATCGTATAATGAAAACTATGATACTATGACGTTCACAGAATATGACAATGTCACTTTGATCGGGCGTGTTCTCGGTATCCTTGAACCTGCGTCAATTGCAAGCAAGAAAGATGCCGAGCGATACGACGCCATGCACGAGGACGATGAGGAGTAAAATCTATGGCAAAACTGATATTACGTTACGGTGCGATGGGCAGTTCAAAGACTGCCAATGCACTGATGGTGCGATATAACTACTATGAGCGCGACAAAAAGGTCGTTCTTCTGAAGCCGCGATGTGAGGACAGGGACGGCGTAAAAGTGATAAAATCCCGTATTGGTCTGGAGGAACCCTGTGAATTTGCAGAGGACTTCCTCGAAAACTATAGCGGTGAGCATTACGACTGCATTATCGTTGACGAGGTGCAGTTCCTTGCACCTGAGATCATTGACAGGCTCAGTGATCTTGTCGATGAGCATAACATCACCGTTATATGCTACGGTCTGCGGACGGACTTCCAGAGTCATCTTTTCCCCGGCGCGCAGCGGCTCATGGAGCTTGCAGACGATATTGAGCAGATACGGACGATCTGCTGGTGCGGCAAGCGGGCACATTTCAATGCAAGGCTGATGAACGGTGAGATGGTCACTGAAGGCGAACAGGTACAGCTCGGCGGCAATGAGAGTTATATTTCGCTTTGCAGGAAACACTATAAGCTGAGAATGATCGAGGGCTGAAAGGTCGTGATTATATGTGTACTCGCTTTTATGTGGAGCCTGCATATTACGCTCCAATTATTACCAGAGCACAGAAACTGAAGTTAGCAGATGATATGATGAGGCATCTCGGCAAGCCGCTGACCATGTCAGGTGAGATGCGCCCGACCGATGTCACCGCCGTTCTTGCGCCGAATAAAGAAGGCAGGATTGCAGTTTTCCCAATGATTTGGGGCTTCAGTCACGAAGCAACTGATGCACCGATAGTCAACTGCCGCCTTGAAACAGCAAGTCAGAAGGAAATGTGGAAGGACTCATGGTTCCGGCGGCGGTGCGTAATTCCATGTAGCTGGTATTTTGAATGGGAACACTTCAGAAGCCCCGACGGAAAGCGTTCAAAGGTCGGAGATAAGTATATAATACAGCCGAAAGACAGCCATACGACCATGCTTGCGGGATTATATCGGTTTGAGGAGCGTAATGGGCTGCGGGTTCCTGTTTTCTCAGTTCTCACACGGGATGCTGTTGGCGAGCTGAGAGGGATTCATGATAGGATGCCGCTGATACTGCGGCGAGAGGAGGTTGAAAGCTGGATAAAGCCTGACGGGAATCCTGCTGAGATAAAAGGGCTTTGACGGAAATGTGCTTCGAGAAGGCCGTATAAATATAATAGGCTCTGTGCTGTGACACCTTTTTTGGTATCATGGTACAGAGCCTTATTTTGCTTGTCAATTGCTCGATATTGTCAGCAAAGATACGCTTGCGGTTGAGTACTATACATTTACTTTTTAGACGAAAAAGTGCGGATCGTGTATTGAAAATATCAGCGGATCGTGGTATAATAGATTATGTATAAGTATGTCCATCTGTAGGATATATAATAACTGAAGTGAGGATATGAAAATGGCAAAAAAAAAGCAAGATGACGCTTTTAACCTTGATAATATATTGTTTAAGTGCCGCGACATTTTACGTCAGGCCAGAAACTCCGGTTCTTTCTTTGAAAAGCGTGATATGATGCTCACGCTGGTATTTCTTCGCTTTATTGGCGAGAAGTTTGAGGATGGCATTGAAAAGCTGCGTCAGCAGCTGATTGCAGACGGTCTTGATCCCGAAGATCCGGATATTCAGGCTGCGTTTTTTGAGGATGCAACATTCACGGATGGTACATATTTTCTGCCTGTTGAGGCTAGATGGTCTACAATCATCAATACTCCTGCTCCGCAGCTCAATGTTGCATTGGATACAGCCCTTCATAGTATCGCAGCTACAAGCAAACAACTCAAGGGCTGTTTTGTGGAAGGCACATTTACTACGAGAAACCTTGCAGCAAATGACATCAAAAAGGTTGTAGATGAGGTAAATAAGATTAGTCATAAGGCTTTCGGTGAGGAGAAAGATCTGATCGGGCGCGTGTACGAATACTTCCTGAAAGAGTTTGCAGTCAATGCGACCAAGGAAGAGGGCGAATACTATACGCCGCATGATGTTGTTCAACTTATCGCTGCCATGATTGAGCCGTTTGACGGAACACTGTACGATCCGTGTTGTGGTTCCGGAGGAATGTTCATCCAAAGTGCTGATCTGATTCAGTCAAAACAGGGCGATATCAGCCGTATTAATATCTATGGACAGGAAAAAGAACCTGCGACATACCGCCTTGCTAAAATGAACCTTGCACTGCGTGGACTTAGCCACAATCTTGGTGAAGAAGCAGATTCCACCTTTACGCATGATCTCCACAAGGGATTGTATTTTGATTATATCATGGCGAATCCGCCTTTCAACCTCAAAAGCTGGTATGATCCTAACCTGAGTTCTGATTCACGCTGGACCGATTATGCTACACCACCTGAGAGCAACGCTAACTACGCATGGATTTTGCATATTCTCTCGCACTTGAAGCACGGCAGCGGCGTTGCCGGTTTCCTGCTGGCGAACGGCGCACTGAATGACGATGTTGCATTTGAAATCCGGAAGAAGCTGATCGAAAATGACAAGGTGGAAGCAATCATCATTCTGCCGCGAGAACTGTTCATTACTACGGATATCAGCGTGACGCTCTGGATTCTCAATCAGAACAAGAAGGGCTGCAATTATCATGGACGTGAGCTACGCGACCGTTCCAAGGAGATTCTGTTTATGGATCTGCGCACATGGACGGAGAACCCTGTAAAGGGTGAGCAGAAGAAGAAAGTCATGCTCACGTCGGAGCAGATTCAGCATGCTGCGGAAATCTATCACACATGGCAGAACAGCGGCACGGACGGTGAGAAATACGCTGTCCCGGAACTTTATCGGAGTGTAGGTATAGAAGAAATCAGTCAGCAAAACTATTCTCTGATTCCAAGTAAGTACATTGAATTTATAGACCATGATCTGGAAATAGACTATGAAAAAGAAATGGCTCGTATTCAAGATGAAATCCGTGCAGTCATTCAGCAGGGAGAAGAAAGCAGCAAAATGCTGAAAGAAGCTTTTGAGGGGATCGGGCATGGAATTTGAGTATATTAGACTGGGCGATTTCATTGAACGCTCTACAATAAATAACAAGGATGAAAAATACGGTACGGAACTTATTGTCGGTGTCAATAATGAAGGCGTATTCACAACTCCAAAAGGAAATCCAGAAGGAGTAAACTTAAAGCCATATAAGATTGTAAACAATGGTGCTTTTGTATATAACCCTTCACGACTAGATTTGGGCTCCATAGCTTATCGAACAGAAGGAATGTGTATTGTATCGCACCTTTATATCGTTTTTTACCTGAATGAGGAAGGCAAAAAGAGGATCGATCCGCTGTTTTTGTTTATGTATATCAGACGACAGGAGTTTTACAGAGAGGTACGCTTCAGGAATTTCGGCAGTCAGCGACCAGAGTTCAACTTCAACGATATGAGCGAAATTATTATGCCGCTTCCTTCTATTGAGATTCAAAGAAAATATGTGGCTATCTACAAAGCCATGATCGCCAACCAGCAGAGCTGTGAGCGCGGGCTAGAGGATTTGAAACTTGTTTGCGATGCTTATATTGAGGATTTGCGGCGAAAAACACCGTGTCAAAAAATAGGTTCTTATATTCAACGCCACGATATACGAAATGGAACTAATGGTACCAGAAATGTTATGGGGATAAGCACCAGTAAAGATTTCCGTGAACCAACAGCCAAGGTTAATAAAGATGAACTTGCGAATTATAAAGTAGTAAAACCGCGACAATTTGGATTCGTTCAAACTACTCACAACGAAAAGGTGTTTACATATGCTTTCAACAACACAGCCATAGATATTGTTGTATCGTCTGTAAATGAAGTATTTTCGTGTGACGAAGAACATCTACTGCCTGAATATCTCTCTATGTTTTTTAACAGGACAGAATTCGATAGATATGCACGTTTTCATTCTTGGGGAACTACTCGTGAAACATTTACATGGTATGATTTAATCGATGTGGAAATACCCATTCCACCCATAAGTGTTCAGCATTCAATTGCTAATATTTATAAGGCGTATAAACTGAGAAAACAACTGCTATTACAACTAAAAAAACA
>JAAYBK010000043.1 GCA_012718885.1 Ruminococcus sp.
AGTTACTATCTCCATACCATCATCAAGAGAACCGTCTCCCTTGATGTAGATATGCTCATTATCCTTATTGGCGATAGAGAGTATTTCATCAGCATTATCGCTGTCCTTGCCTGCTCCGTCTATCTCAAGCTCAACTCCGAAGAATCGCTTGGAATTACCATAAAAGATAGGTTCAGGCTTATACCCATAGTCATGGATGCTTCTGTTACGATCAACCTCGTCATGATAGCATTCCGAACAATAGTCATAGCCGTCCAGGTGGTAGGCGTCATCCTCATGAAGAAGGGCGTCGCAACAAGAGCAGCGTGTATAGTGATTTTCGTAACAGTGACGGCAGAGAGTAGTATACTCGTCGCCATAGCTATCGTCAGTCCAGATAGTTTCACCGCATCTGTCACAGGTAGTCGTGTGATGTTCAAAGCAGTCAGTGCAGACTATCTCTCCGTTGACTTCCTCATAGTCGTCGTCTTCTCTTATGAGCGCACCGCAGTGTGAGCAATACAGCGCGTTTTCGTTCTTTTCCTTTTCCATTTTTACCTCCATAAATAGAAAGAACCAGCCCCCGAAGGGGCTGGCTATCGTGTTTAATATTCGTTTGCTAAGAGCATTGTGCTGTGTTCTCCATCATCAATGATGTACAGCTTCTCTGTGATAGGACGCTCTGACGGGAGCAGGTATTCCATATGATGCTCCGGCTCCTCGCTCCTATGGGTTATACACTGCAAGCATCCCACCTGTTTCAGATCAAAGACCTGTAAGTGATCCCTCGGCTCAGGCAGTCCATCGACACAGTTCCACAGAAACAGCTGTAATTCCATTGGTATGGCGTTGTCAACGCCACAGGTGAGGTATCGTTTGTTGTTGAACATTGGCTTTTCTCCTTCCTTTGTAAGATTACCGGTAATGGTATCAATATAATGATATATATTTCAAGAAAAGAAAAAATGCAGATATATATTATTATTTTGAAAAAAGTATTACTATATGTTAATCTGGAGCGAAGCGACCTGTATATATATGAATAAATATTGATACATTTGTATTGTATAATGGATCAATATTAATGGTTATATTGGTGAATATCTGATATATCAATGATACAACAATGATGTATTGATTGATCATATGGTTATGATACACATACTGATACTTCTATATGGGTATATACTACGCACCGGAAAATCTAATAACACAAGGAGAAATACCATGAGAAAAAAAGAAGATCTTAAGACTGTACGTAAGACAGTGCTTATGACAGAAGAGACTGCTAACAGCATAGACAGAGAAGCTGAAGAGCGTGGTATCAAAGCTAATTCTGTAATGAACGAGAGGCTGGACCACCCTGAGAGAGACAATACTCCTGCAAAAATGGTTGAGTTTCAAAACTTTGCCAATGAAGCCGTCCATTTATTGGCGCAACATTCACCGGATGAGGCAAAATACCTTGAGACCAGGGCTAACAAATTATGGTCATTTTAACACAGAAACGAATAACGGATAATGGCGATGGTAAAGGTTATTTCCGCAATTGTATAGATTATTTATACAAAGAGAAACCCGAGCCCGGAGAAGAACTTGTTCTGATAAGGAGCTTCGGGGTTTCTTGTTATCATCCAAAGCATACATACGATCAGATGTTGGCGGTCAAGAAGTATTTTGGTAAGACCGGCGATAATCCTGTGATGCATTTTGTTGTTTCATTTGACAACAGTGTTCAGGACGCTGATAAAGCCTGCCATTACATGTACAGGATTGCATTAAGTTTTGCAGAGGACTATCAGGTCGTATACGTTGTACATAAAGAAGATCAGGACGGTTCAAAGTATCACGGTCATATTATTGTGAACACTGTGAACTATAAGAATGGAAAGCTCTATCACAGTGGCTGGAAGGAGCTTGGTGACCTGGCGATGTATATACATGAGATCACGGGAAACTACTGTAAACCAATCATCAAGAAACCTGACGAGAAATAAGCTTATATAGGCACTATTCTACCAATATGACTTATAATAACAAACAGCTGTATTTACACTTAATGTATCTCCCCGTCATGGGGAGACCGGCTGTTTGCCGGCGTATGAGGTCGATTATAATTCAAATATTTGGAAAGTTATCGCTGCTGTGACCAACTGATTGTGAATAATAAAATGGTACTTGACAATCGCTGAAATCTATGATATTATGTAGATACCATAAAGAGTACGCGAGGGACAAGCCCGTTGACCGTACAGCAACCTGCGAAGACGTAAGGTGCTAAAGCTTGAACGATGGGATGATAATTATGCTTGTTCAGCGATCCTGTCGTTACGATGGGATCGCTTTTTGTGCTCTTATGGAATATTTTTAAAGGAGTGCATGATTTATGCGTACAATCAGAGAAATGTTAGGAAACGACGAGAAGGTATGGGTATATCTCAACAGTAAGGATACCTGGAAGGAGTTCACGAGTATGGCTATAGCCGAAGGCTTCCACTTCGGCGAACTTTCGGTTGAGAAATGGACGTTCGGGCATGTAGTTGCCGTACACAGTAACGGAGATATGGGACATCTGCCATTGTTTATATGGTGCCGGTCTTTTTCAGCTGATGTTGAGAACTGTCCGAAGAAGGTTGATTTGGGGCAATTAATTAACAACCATTATGATTATTATTGTTACACATCGCATTTTAAAACATTGCCGTCGATTAGTACTACTCTCTGAATACAGTTAATTAGAGTATTCAAAAGAGCTGAGAATTATCGTGTTGAAGATAAGAATATTCTTTATTATGAAAACAGCGGTTACTATGACGGCGATTACATTGAATCGGCTTCTGACATCTATGATTAAAATACAATAGTACAAACAAATGCAGCCCTCCAACGGAGGGCTGTTGTCATTCATAAATCAAACTTGCACCTGAAATAGCCGAAAGAGGCGTGAGAAGGCATATCGATATTGTGATTTATACAACGGAATATGGCTGTGAGTGAGGATATTTATGGATTACAAGCCGAAAGTGATATCTATGCAAAGCCAATTCCAAAATGCCACGCTTGTAAGCTATAACGGCTACATAAAAATCAGCCTCCTGTGATATTAATTCTATTTTACCACAGTTAGCTGATTTTTTACAGATTTTTTCAGAGGCTCATTAAGACATATTATTATCGTCTTCGTAAGGTGTTGATTCATTTGTTTCTGCAGAGACGTTCTCCTGCACAACTGTAGTAACTGTGGTAGTTTCGGTTGCAGATGTAGTTGCAGTTGTTGTCGTTGCATCAAATGAATATTTATCATCGTATTGGCCGCTTAAAATGTCATTGAGAACAGTCTCAAACTCATTCATGTCAATATAGTAGTTTGGACAACCTGTAGGAATCTCTCCTTCATCGTTGATTTCATACTCACAGAGACTTAAAGTACCGTCACTATTGATAAAATAGGTCAATCTTCTTGTAGTTGTGTCGCTTGTCTTATAATAGCAGACCACTTCATAGGTCGAATCAGGGATTTCGTAGTATTCTTCGACGCACTTTTCTTTTTGCAGCATACCAACGAAATCTTCTCTGAAGAAGCCCTGAAGAGCAGCTGCTGTTTTATCGTTATCAGGAA
>JAAYBK010000044.1 GCA_012718885.1 Ruminococcus sp.
CATTCGTGCGCAAACATAGCACGGACTTTTTTCGATATTGAAAACTGAATCGAAGATGTCCGATTCAAATACCTTAATCGGTATGGACATTGAACGAGCGTTGTTCTCTATCACACGGCGGTTTGCAGGACTGTATCCGGGATCCATAACGAGAAATTCCACTTCAAATGGGAATTTATCGTGCTTTTTCAGCTCCTGAAAGAGCTTTGCCATGAGCATCGAGTCCTTGCCGCCGGAGATACAGACGGCGATCTTGTCGCCGGGCTGCACAAGCTGATATTCATTTATGGCCTTGGTGAACCTGCACCAAATGGACTTCTTGAACTTCTTCCGCAGGCTCTTTTCTACATCCTCGGTTATCATCCTGTCACGGAGCTTGATATCCAGCCAGCCGGCATATCCTCCGGCAAGGTCAACAGCGTTCAGCCCCTTATCTCTCAGAGTTTCGGCAATCTCTCCGCTGATTATACCGCTTTTGCAGCAGATTATAAGCGGCTTGTCAGCCGGAAGCTCTGTGATGAGCACCTTATCCTGAGGGATGTTCAGCGCACCGGTGATATGGCCGTATTCAAAGGCGGCAGGATCACGTATTTCTATGACAGTATATTCATCAGGGGAGAGCCTTACAAGCTCTTCCGCAGTTATCTGGTCGTTCATCTTTAACACCTCGTTATTTGATAGGTTTATTATATCATGTTATGCCTGCGTTGTCCAGTCGTTTTTATATCATAATGAAAATTGCTGCCATAGCGGCAGCAATTGGAAATTATTTCTTCTTTGTTTTTTTCTTCATTACCGGTTTTTTTGGAGTGATAGCTACTTCCTCCACCATGTCCGGGACCGGTATTCCCATAGCGGTTTCCTTTGCTTCCAGATCCTCAAAATAGAGCTTGTAGAAAGTTGCTGCCAGAGGAACTCCGAGAACCATTCCAAGTACACCGAAGAGGCTTCCGCCGACGGTAACTGCTGCCAGCACCCATATTCCGGGAAGTCCTACAGATGAGCCGACTACCTTCGGGTAGAGTACATTGTTGTCGAACTGCTGGAGTATAACGAGGAATATAATGAATACCAGTGCTTTCATCGGGCTTACAGTGCATATCACCAGAGCACAGAGCGCAGCTCCGACAAGTGCGCCGACTATAGGAATAAGAGCGGTAACGCCGATGATAGTGCCGCACATCGCTGCATATGGCAGCTTCAGCAGCCAGGCTCCCAGGAAGGTGAGTGTTCCGAGAAGGAGTGCGTCACCAAACTGGCCGATGAAGAAGCTGGTGAAGGTCTCGTGAGCCATAGCAAAGAAACGTTTTATTTTTCTGACCTTGCTCTCACTGAGGGATACTCTCATCATCCTGTTGATATCGGTATAGAGCTTATCCTTTCTGAGAAGGAGATATATAGCAAAGATAAGTCCGATTATGATATTCGTGATAGTCGAGGTGACTGCTCCGATAAAGGAGAGGACTGAACCGAACAGTCCGAATGCGCTGTTGGTAGCTTTTTCAACGAGGGCTGCCTTGTCTATTTCTATATGTTCGATCTCATTTTTTATGTCCGGATATTCATCAAGCTTATCCAGCACAAAGTCTCTGCCCTTGATGAACAGGGGAGGGATCTCTGCATACATTATCTTGAATGCCCGTATCGTTTCAGGAATGATAATATTGAGTACCAGTGCGATTATACCTATAACTATCGAGAACGAAAGTATAAGACATACCGGTCGTCGTGAGGTCTTGAAGAATTTTGTTTGCTTCTTGGGAAAGTAATGCTTTTCCAGGAAGTTCATTATTATATTGAATATGTATGCCATTGCACAGCCTATGATTATCGGCCTCAGAGCCTTCAGCGCCAACAGTACGAGCTGCTGGAATATGATGAAGTTCTGGACAATGACGCAGACTGCCACAGCAAGGGCGGCGATAAATATATACCGCCTGATCTCTTTCTTTTCCATATTGCCCCTTTTCCGGAGTGCTCCGGTATCCTCCTGTCATGATAATGATAGAAGTATTATATCATGCGAATGTGATAGAGTTGGGAAAGAAAATGTTAATTTTTTATGAACGAAGCCCTTGAAAAGGCTTCTTGACCGCAGCACCGGAAAATGCTATA
>JAAYBK010000045.1 GCA_012718885.1 Ruminococcus sp.
CCTACCAGCCACAGCATGGGATAGAGCATTACTATGCCGATAGCTGTCAGGAGAAGGTATGCCGGAAGCTTTTTCATTCCTCATCCCTCCTCATCAGAGCTGCTATAGCATACATGACTGCCACTGCTCCCGAAATGAGCATGAACAGCACCCATGAAACAGCATTTGCATATCCCTGCTCGTTATACCTAAACATCTCATCGTATATGAGCATACCGATAGTGTAAGTGCTTTTCAGAGGGCCGCCGCCAGTTATCATGTAAGGGGCGTTGAATTCCTGAAAAGCTGCGATAGTCTGCAACACCAGATTCACAAAGATGACGCTTTTGAGCTGTGGAAGGGTTATCAAGAAAAAGGCTCTGATATGTCCGCAGCCGTCCACTTTTGCCGCCTCATAGTATTCTTTCGGCAGGCTCCTCAGAGCCGTCAGGAATATTATCATCGTTGAGCCGAATTCCCAGAGGCGCAGCAGCACTATCATAAATATTGCCTTATCCGGATCGCCGTACCAGCTTACCGGAGCTGCTCCCGCAAGGCCAAGGAGCTGATTTGCAAGCCCCTTTGAGGTAAAAAGATACTGCCACATTATCACTACCGCAAGATTTGAACCAAGTATCGAAGGGATGTAGAAGGCAGTACGGTATATGCCGATACCTCTTATCTCCATATTCAGCAGCATTGCTGTAAAAAGAGATACCAGCAGCTTGAGAGGTACGAGAATGGCTGCGTACTTCACGGTCACTCCAAGAGCCTTGCGGAAGCTCTCGTCACGGAGCATATACCTGTAATTATCCATTCCCGTGAACTGCGGCGGACGTATGCCGTCGTAGTCTGTCATTCCCAGCAGGAACGAGCATACAAAAGGGTATAAAAGGAAGACCGCTGTGCCGATGATGAACGGCGATATCAGCAGCAATCCCGTAAACCTGCTCACTCCTACCGGATTCCTGTAGGTTTTTTTATTCATTTTCTTATCTTCTCCAGGTACTGTGTGATAGAATCATACATTTCCTGAGCCGCATAATCTGTGTCTGCTATTCCGTAGGACACCTTTTCTATAGCTGCATTATAGAACTCCTTCATACGTGAGAGTTCCATATATGGGCTTATGGTCATGGTATCCAGTTTTTCCAGCATCTCATCGTTTTCCTGTGCAAGACCGCTAAGCTGACCGCTTTCCTCAAGGCTTTCCTCAGCATAGGAAGACGCAGGTATCCCTCTTGTAGTGCCGAGCACCTTCGCACATTCCTTGTCGTTGAGAAGGAAATCAATGAATGCAGCAGCTTCGTCCGGATGTTCAGTATTCCTTGATATCGCATAGAGCATTGAGGGCTTTATCATCCAGCCGCCTGAAGAGCCCTTGCCGTCGGTGATGAAAGGACCTGCTTCAAGAGCGCCGTCAGAGAGTACGGACTCGTATTTGCCCACAGAGCTTCCCCATTCGAGAACTCCGGCGATCTTTCCGGAGATGAATTCCGGCGACTGATAGAGCGCAGCATTGCCGTCCTCGTCGGTACGTGTGCGTATAGTGCGGATAACGTGCCTGTCCTCAGTCTGTTTGTAGAAATCAAGGGCAGTCTTTATGTCTTCCACGGTAAATCCGAGCTTACCGTCCATGGTGATGAACTGCCTGCCAGTCATCTGCTGAACGTAGACTACAGCAAGATACCATGCTGTTCCGCCGGACTGGATATCAAGATCAAGAGGATATGCGTCTTTTTCATTGAATCTTTCTCCGAGTGCAAAGAGTTCATCCCATGTAGAGGGATAATCAGCGCCTATACTGTTGTACACCCCGGAATTGTAGAAAAGTCCTCTTCCCGTAACCGATACCGTAACGGCATTGAGCGTGCCGCCGACTTTTCCGAACGAGATCACATCATCGCTAAATCCTGAAAGATCCAGTTCCGATGACAGCTTATCCAGATCATAAAAACCTTTTCCGTCAGAAGACATGGTTATGAGCCAGTCGTAATTGATCTGCATGATATCGGGTTCAGTTCCTCCGCTGAGCTGAGACGTCACCTTTTCTGTCCAACCGTCCCATCCGCCATATTCCGGGATCACCTTTATTTCCGGATGTCTCTCTTCCCAGAGCTTAATGGCGTTAAGTGTAGCCTCGTGGCGATCATCACCGCCCCACCAGGAAAACCGCAGTTCACAAGGGTCAAGCTTACCGTCAGGAGGAGTCACTTCTTCCGATTTTTTATTTCCGCAGGCAGAGAGCATAAATACGCAGCAGATCGCTGCGGCTTTGAGAAATATATTTTTCATACTCTCATCCCTTAAATATAATGATACCTATATTATAATACATTTTCCTCCTGAAATCAAGCATATTTTATTTCGTTACACAGTTTTTTTTATCCTCAGACCATAAATTTTTGTACAGTCGCAAGCAAAAAAAGGCTTGCATTTTGATGAATAATGTTATATAATAAATAGTGATTTTTTAGGAGGTACACACATATGAATATGGAAAGCAAGATCGGTTTCGATAACGAAAAATATCTAAAAATGCAGTCCGAACATATCAGGCAGCGTATTGCTCAGTTCGGAGACAAGCTCTACCTTGAATTCGGCGGCAAGCTCTTTGACGATTACCACGCTTCAAGAGTTCTTCCCGGCTTCAAGCCAGACAGTAAGCTTCAGATGCTCCTCCAACTCAAGGACGAGGCTGAGATAGTTATTGTCATCAATGCAGGCGACATCGAAAAAAATAAGGTCAGAGGCGACCTTGGCATAACCTATGACGTAGACGTTATCCGTCTGTTCAACGTATTCACAAAAATCGGTCTTTATGTAAGCAGCGTGGTCCTCACCCGCTATGAGGAGTCACCGGCTGTTGCCGCTTTCCAGAACAGACTCGAATCTCTCGGAGTAAAGGTGTACCACCACTACAGCATAAAGGGCTATCCTTCAAATATCAACCAGATCATCAGCGAGGAGGGTTACGGAAAGAACGATTATATCGAGACCTCACGCCGCCTTGTTGTGGTAACTGCTCCCGGCCCCGGAAGCGGAAAAATGGCCACCTGCCTTTCACAGCTCTACCATGAGCACGAAAGAGGCGTTGATGCAGGATATGCCAAATTCGAGACCTTCCCCATATGGAACCTGCCTCTCCGTCATCCTGTAAATATCGCCTATGAGGCAGCTACAGCAGACCTCAACGACGTTAATATGATAGACCCCTTCCACCTTGAGGCTTACGGCAAGACTACTGTAAACTATAACCGTGACGTAGAAATATTCCCCGTCCTCAACGCTATGTTTGAGAAGATCCTTGGCGAATCACCATATAAGTCTCCTACTGATATGGGCGTTAATATGGCCGGAAACTGCATAGTTGACGATGAGATCGTAAGCAAGGCTGCAAAGGATGAGATAATCCGCAGATACTATGTCGGTATGTGCGATTACAGAAAGGGACAGATCTCAGAAGATGAGCTCATGAAGCTTGAGCTTCTTATGAAGCAGGCAAATGTTACTGTTGACGACAGAAAGGTAGTTGCTGCTGCTCTCGAAAGAGAAAAGGAAACAGGCGCTCCTGCCGCTGCAATGGAACTTCCGGACGGAACTATCCTTACAGGACGCACCTCCAATCTTCTCGGTGCAGTATCCGCTCTCCTGCTCAATGCTCTTAAATACTTCGGCGGCATCCAGGATGATGTGCTGCTGATGTCTCCTCACGTTATTGAACCTATCCAGAACCTCAAGGTAAAACACCTGGGCAACAACAACCCGAGAATACATACAGATGAAACTCTTCTAGCGCTCTCTATCTGTGCAAACACTGATGACAACGCAAAGAAGGCTATGGAGCAGATAGGAAAGCTCCGTGGCTGCGAGGTACATTCCACAGTTATCCTCTCCCCTGTTGACGAAAGGATATTCAAGAGACTGGGTATAAACCTTACCTGCGAGCCTAAATACCAGAGCTGAAACAGCTAACGGTACAAACAGATATAACATCAAAAAGGGAACCTCTTACAAAAGAGATTCCCTTTATTTTATGCTTTTCCGCACCGTATATTTACCGCAGCACTCATCAGTAATCCATATCCTCAGGATGCTTAGGCTTTCTGCGGTACTTTTTCTTGCTGGTGTCAGCGACACGGGTAGCAGGATCAAGCCCGTTCCAGTCACGGCGCTTTGCATTATCTATCTTTTTCTTTTCCTTTTTGCTCATTTTATCATACGGAACAAAATCGCTCATATTCATCCTTCCTCTCCCGCCTTGAAATTGTAAACAGGCCTTATGATCTCGTTTATCTCCACAGTGTCACCGATATTGCCGATTATATCGTCCATAGACTTGTATGCCATCGGACACTCGTCAAGTGTTGCGGAGCTTACTGTAGACGTATATATGCCTGACATCTGCTTCTTGAACTCAGACACAGTGAAGCTCTCTTTTGCAGCCGCTCTTGACATAAGTCTTCCTGCACCGTGAGGAGCAGAGCAGTTCCAGTCCGGATCACCTTTTCCTGTACAGAGCAGGCTTCCGTCCCTCATATTAATGGGTATGAGGAGCTTTTCGCCGGCTTCCGCTGAGACAGCCCCCTTCCTGAGTATCATCTTTTCCGTGTCGATATAATTGTGTATAGTTGAGAACTGTTCGGTGACATGAAGTCCCATCCCCTTGATTATATCGATCATCATTGCCTGACGGTTCAGTGAAGCATAATGCTGAACAAGCTTCATATCATGGATATATTCATCGAAGAGCTGTCCCTCGCAATAGGCAAGATGCTTCGGAACGGAAGTTGTCTTTGTGTTCTTCAGCTTTTTCAGCTCGGACTGTATCTTCTTTTCTTTGCCCTCAGCTCTGAGCCTTGCTATAAGCTGGTCAGCTTCCCTGGATGAGGACTTGTTGAGCCGGGCATAGGCTTCCTCCTGATAGTATTTTGCGGTTTCAACGCCAAGGTGCCGTGAGCCGGAGTGTATGACCAGATACAGTGTGCCGTTCTCGCTTTTGTCCACCTCTATGAAATGGTTGCCGCCGCCGAGAGTACCTATACTCAGTTCTGCACGATGCGGGTCTATATGCTTATAGCAGTAGAGCTCCTCAAAGGAGAACTGCTCAGCATATCTGTGCGGCTTGTTCCTTATGGAAAAGCCTGACGGGATATTATTGCAGATGAATTTGTCCAGTTTCTGCAATTCAATGTGTTTTTCCTTTAGCCTTGCTACTTCCATTCCACAGCCGATATCCACCCCCACAAGATTCGGAACAACCTTGTCCTTTATTGTCATAGTTGTACCTATGGTACAGCCAGCGCCTGCGTGAACATCGGGCATTATGCGTATCACCGAGTTTTCTGCCATAGGCTGGTCACAGAGAGATACTATCTGTGCAGCGGCAGCCTCCTCGATGATATCTGTGAATACCTTTGCCGAATTGTATTTGCCGTTAAAAATAATCATATTTTCCTTTCCCGCCTGCAACAAAAAAGCTCCTGCAAAAGCAGGAGCGCACTTATCTATAGCCTGGATATACGCATATCATCAGCGTACAACAAAGCTTTGCAGGCGAACTCCATACTGAGCTGCATTATAATAATTAAGATCAATAAAAATAAAATATCTGTAATTTGTCATGGTGTTCACCGTCCTTTCAAATAATATGGGATAATTATATTCGTAATAAATATGTATGTCAAGCATATGCAAAAACTGTAATCAAACTGTAATAATTTGCCGGAGAGGATAAAATAAGATCAAAATCGCATCCTAAAGTTCTCGAAACTATATAAAAGGTTCATTAGAACCGATTGTTTTTGATATCTCATATGGTTATTTTGCATAAAAAGCAGACAATATATATACTGAACGTAAAATCTCAAGGTATATTGACAAAAACAGAGGGATAGTGTATAATCATGTCATACCGTTCAGATAGAACGGAAAACAACGTGATATGGATGGAGGAGGAATTAATATGCCATTACCATTAACAACAATGATTCTCATCGGCGCCGCTGCAATTCTTCTTATATTGATAATTGCAATGGGCTACATCAAGGCTCCACCGGATACAGCCTACATAATCTCCGGTCTGAGACGTAAAATAATCATAGGTAAAGCCAGCATACGCATACCTTTCTTCGAGCGTGTGGATAAGCTGAAATTACAGCTCATCGCCGTTGACGTAAAGACTTCCAGTGCTGTTCCTACCGCAGATTACATCAACATCAATGTTGACGCAAACGTAAACGTTAAGGTCAGCAGCGATCCTGTTCTTATCAAGCTTGGCGCAGAAAACTTCCTGAACAAAGAGACAGCTTATGTTGCCAAGGTCGCAAGAGAGGTACTTGAAGGTAATATGCGTGAGATCGTTGGCCAGATGTCACTTGAGGCTATGGTAAACGACCGTAAGGCTTTCGCTGAGAAGGTACAGGAAAATGCAGCTCCGGACCTTAACAGAATGGGTCTTGAGATCGTATCATTCAATGTACAGAACTTCACCGACGACCAGAACCTTATCGAGAACCTCGGTATCGATAACACCACAAAGATCCAGAAGAAGGCTGCTATCGCAAGAGCTGAATCCGAAAAGGAAATTGAGATCGCCAAGGCTCAGGCAAAGAAAGAAGCTAATGACGCTAAGGTACTTGCCGAGACAGAGATTGCTCAGAAGAACAACGAACTCGCTATCCGTCAGGCTGAACTGAAGAAGGAAGCTGATACACAGCTTGCTATCGCAGACGCAGCTTACGAGATCCAGAAGGAAGAGCAGCGTAAGTCAATTGAGGTATCAAAGGCCAACGCAAACATTGCCGCTTCCGAAAAGGACGTTGAGCTCAAGGCTCGTGAGGCAGAGGTAACTGAAAAGGCTCTCGAAGCTCAGATCAAAAAGAAGGCTGAAGCTGACCGCTATAAGGCTCAGCAGGAAGCCGATGCAAAACTCTATCAGCTCAAGAAAGAAGCTGAGGCTGACCGTTTCCAGCGCGAGCAGGAGGCTGAGGCTCAGAAGGCTGAGGCTGAGGCAGCTAAGTTCGCACGTATGCAGGAGGCCGAAGGTATCGCAGCCGTAGGTCAGGCAGAAGCCGATGCTATCCGTGCAAAGGGTCTTGCTGAAGCTGAAGGTATCAACGCCAAGGCTGAGGCTATGAAGAAGTACGGCGAAGCTGCTGTACTCGAAATGTACTTCAAGGCACTGCCTGAGGTAGTAAAGAATGCCGCTACACCTCTTGCCAATGTTGACAAGATCACAATGTACGGCGAGGGCAATTCAAGTAAACTCGTAGGCGATATCATCAATTCTACCACAAAGATCACTGACGGTCTCACAGCCGCTACAGGCGTGGACATCAGATCACTTCTTGCAGGATTCCTCGGAGGCAAGATGGCTGCTCCGGCAGCAGCACCCGCTGCTCCGGTACAGAGCGCACCTGAGGCATATCCTACAGATGACGATTACAGCATTCCAACTGACTTTGATATGAACTATACAGAGGATACAGACGAATAACAAAGGCGGCTGCCGGATATCCTGGCAGCCGTTCTTATCCCCAAACCGGAGATGCCAAAAACTTAGTAAAATTTTAATTGGAGGTAATTCTATGAACACCGATATCAGAACACTTTGCATCACTTTTATCCAGAACAGAGATACAGTAAAAAAGGTATTCAGCTCCGAAAGCTCATATATAATCCCTGTGAGCGCAAATATCTTCACAGCTAACGGTATTCCGGCTGACGCAGAAAAGCTGGAGCAGTGCAAAAAGCTTATCAAAAAGAACGAGGGACTGTTTTCCTATCTTAGAGGAAACGTTATATCCATTCTTGCAGCAAAACTCAGCAACGCAGATGATCCTGAGGAAAAGCTCAATTCTATCAGCCGCATAAATAAAATGCTCAGAGTATACTTCGGCAAAAACGATTATACTGCACTTCTTTCTCTGATATTTGCAGATATGATCCCGGAGGAGGAAACAGAAAATGCTGCGATACGCGGCAAGGCGATATTCAAGCTTATGAAAAAGGATCACCCCTGGCTCACCTCATCTGAGGACTGCGTTATGGCAGGTCTTATGTCAAGGTCAGACAGGGCTGATAACGAGCTCCTTGAGGACGCTGAGAACTGCTTCAATATACTGAAAAAGAAGTTCTCAGACAAGAACGCTTTGCAGACTGTATCACAGATCCTTGCGCTCTCTAAGGAAAACTCCGAAACAAAGTCACAGCGTCTGATACAATTATTCGATCTGCTCAAGGCTTCCGGAAGATCATACGGAAAGAATTATCACCTTTCAACTCTTGCAGCTGTATCGCTGCTTTCAAATAATATTCAGGAGCTTGCTGCTACGATATGTGAGGCAGACGATATCCTCTCCGAAGCAAAGGGCTACAAGGGCATTTTCGGCACCGATAAGAAAATAAGGCTCATGCACGCTGCAATGATAACGGCAGACCTCTATCAGCCTGCCGACAATACAAATATCGCAGCCTCTACTTCTGCTCTTGTTCTTATCGCTGCTCAGGAAGCTGCAATGTGCGCTGCAATAGTTGCCGCATCCATCGCAGCAAGCACAACTTGTTCCAACTAATGACAATCCGTGCTGTATATAATCTTCACTTAAGTGTAACCTATATATCATCGAGGAAAGCTTTCTTAGGAAAACTCTCCCCGATGAAGGCCGTCCCACCTGTCATTGCTTGACAGAGGGGACGGTTCTTTTTCAGCTATTTCAATTCTTCAATGTAGTGATCTATTGTACGGCGGAAGTATTCTTTCACATCAGAGAAAACAAATCCGCTGCTGTGTGCTCTTGAGGTATCAAGCGTTGCCTGCCTCGGATAGCCGTTATATGGTGCAGGCTCACCTGCTTCAGATAATACGGCTTTTCGGCCTGTTCTCTCCTCAATATAGGCGATTATCTCAGCAACTGAGATATCTCCTTCCGAACAGGCATTTACCGCTCCGGAAAAAGATGACTCTGCTATATGTGCAAGGAACTCGCCGGCTTCCTTTTCATATATGAAGCTTATCCTTGAATCCATATCATCAATGTACATACTGCCGCCGGAGATTATCTTTTCCACATAGAAACGAAGCCTGCCTGTATAATCATTTTCACCGATAACTACAGGATATCTTACAGCTATGTAGTCCTGATCCGGATAGTTCTGAACAAGCGCACATTCTGCCTGACGCTTCACCTCTCCGTAATCATGATCCTGCCGCTCACACCATTCAAGGGAATGCTCCATAGGATCAAAATCCTCCTCGGGAGTATCCCTGCGGATATTTTCATATACCGCCGAGCTTGACATGAGTATGTACTTTCCGCAGCTAATATTATCAAGGATGCGTTTTACATCATTCGAAGAATAGGCTATCTTGTCAATGATAATATCATATCTCCGTCCGCCGGCAGCATCACGGATACTCTTGTCATCAGAATGATCGAATACTATCCTTGACACCTTGTCACCGTATTTGTCAGCAGTTATACCTCTTGTGGCAATGGTGATATTATGCCCCTTATCAATAAGCTTCTCTGTCATCGGTATGCCAAAATACCTTGTACCGCCAATTATGAGTATATCCATAATAACTCCTTGTCAGTTTTTCCTAAAGACTTTATAAAAGCAAAAGCTCCTCTTATGAGGAGCTTTTTTCTCAGCCTGAGATTTTATCGTTAAGAGCCTTTACAAGCTCGTCAACGTCCACGCCGTGAACAGCTGCTGCCTCTTCGATAGTCTCCATCTGTGATGCAGGACATCCGAGACAATGCATACCTATACTGAGAAGGATAGGAGAAACATCTGTATCGAGAGCGAGAAGCTCACCTATTCTTGTATCCTTTGTAACTGCCATAATTAAACCTCCTGAATTGGAATATAAACAGGCATCAGATAAGCTCAGACAACTATCTTGACACTTGTCCATGCCCATGATATAATAATAGCATCGCCCTTGACATTTGTCAAGCAGCTTCACAAAACTTATACACACCGAGGTGATTTGTCAATGTATACAGGCAGAAACCGTTCAGCACTTCTCTCACAGAAAATGATATCGGAAGCCATGCTCAGGCTTCTGGAGGAAAAGAGCTTTCAGGATATCAGCATAAGTGACCTCTGCCGGGAAGCTCAGGTCTCACGACAGACCTTCTATACTCTTTTCGGATCAAAGGAAAATGTAATAACCTATGAGCTTCAGAACAGCTGTCAGTACACTCCGGAGGGCACCGACAACGAGAGCCGTGCAAGGGCGTTCAAGGACTTCTGCCGGGAATACAGCAAGTATATTATTGAAAAGAAGCACATAATCGGGCTTCTTGTAAAGAACGACATGATGCACTCCCTCTATGATATACAGTACCGCACGCTTATGGATTGCAGCAATTTTATCGAGGATGTATCCGGTGATTACCGCATCTTTCTCATCGACTTCATATCCAGCGGCATGAACAGTATTGCCCGTGACTTCATACAGACCGGCTCCTCACTTGACGAAGAAACTCTTTCCTGCCTTATGCTTAATCTGTTCAGCGGACACTTTTTCATCGAAAAATAGATAAAAAAATGGTGCCGGAAGAGGGGGGATCCCACACGGCACCTATAGGTGAAGATGATTTTTTAAAGCTGAGCAAAGCTTTAAAGACATTGAACATAATATTTATCACGTCCGATGTCATTAATATAATAACAGAGATAGGAAAATCTTTCAACCCATAATTTGCAGAAACGGTGGATAAAATGATATTTATTTATCATTTTTCGCTTATAAACCATTTGTATATTTTACTATTATCGATGAATCCCACATAA
>JAAYBK010000046.1 GCA_012718885.1 Ruminococcus sp.
AGGAGCGGCAGTTGTTGTGTTTACAGGATCCGGGATGACCTCCTCATACTCTATATCAGGAAGAGTCTCAAGTTTAAGAAGTGCTCTCTGGATGAAGAGCGCATCTGCCGGAGTAACTCCGTCCCCGTTGCCTGTAACATCTGCATTTATTTTGCCCTGCTCAGTGATATGTGTAGGATCACTGCCATCTTCACCATATCTGTCGGCATTTGACAGCGACTGCATTATGAGAACTGCATCTGCCATTGAAACGCTGCTGTCGCAGTTAGCATTTCCGGGGAATTTTTTGATCTTCTTTTCTGTGGGATATGAAGTTGTTGTGGTCGTAGTTACAAGCTGAGTCGTTGTAGTAGTTGTTGTAACGACTGCCTGACTGAAATCTACCTTCTCCACTATCCACTTCTGGCAGTTATGACCGTTCACTTCCCACTGCTGTATATTTGCACCGCTTTCAGTGGAAGCGCTGGCGACCTCTACAGCACAGGCCTGACGGGAAGCTCTGGTAAGGATAGTTACTGTACCGTCATAATTATCCTTGAACTCATAGAACTGATCGCTGTATCCGTTATTTTTTGCCGAGTTGATGTTACCACCGCTCGTTCTGCTTCCGTCCTCAACGTTGAGGAGATATGTTTGTCCATCGGCTATATTTGAATATATGTAGTACAGATCACCTGTAGCCTGCTTGATAGTCCATGTATTATGTGCAGCCGGAGCTGAAGCTCCCCACTGCTGGACATTCGCTCCCTCTTCGGCCTTTGCGCCCTCTATCTCCATATAGAGACCGCTGTTGGCGTTCTTGAACATATAGCTGACGCCATTCTCAGGAACAAAAGGCTCATATGGCTCTGAATTACCGATAGTAACAAGGCCGTTCATAAGCTCTGCAAGCTTCTGTGCGCCCTTCTTGCTCTGATGCAGGTCATCCGGCTCGCCGTTTGCCTGAATTGCATAATAGGAAGCCATTCCGTCATATCCCAAAGTCAGTCCGAAATTCTGCCATGCTGTGAACAGGTCAACCACCTGTATCTGCTGCTCCTTGCCTATCTGATCCATTTCACCGCCGAACCAGCGTCCGGTAAGCTTTGGATTTCTTGAAAGGTCGCCTCTCCTGCCCTGCTGCTTTACGAGGATGACCTCCATTCCCTTTGCCTTTGAGCGCTTTACCATATCCGTAACAGTATTATAGTATTCCTCGGAATTGGAATAAGTCTTATCGTTTATACCGATAGCTATGATATATACATCGCCGGGCTTGCCATAGGTCTCGATAGGCTTGAACTGTCCTGCATCCACAAAGCCCTTGGCATACTGTCCGCTGGCAGCCATATTTCTTACGATATAGCCTGTATTTTTTATGTATCCGCCGAAGAACTGTCCCCAGCCGTGCTGTGCATCATCTCCGGTATTATAGTAGTTTGCAACTGTTGAATCTCCGCATATCCATACTGTCGGATTAGTATCTCCTGTGGTATTGAGCTGAGTTATCTCGATCGCACTGATGCTGAAGGGAGTATTATCCCTGCCGGCAGTAGCCATGATATTGAGCTGCCCGTCTGTTACAGGTATCTGAAAGGTATCAACAGCGTTATTTCCTGTCAGGTTCATGAGCTGGAGCATACCCTCGGCAACTATACTCGTTCTTGAGGTATTACCTGTGGTGACCTTTATCTCGTAAAGTCCCTTCGGAAGATCAACGTTGAAAGTATTTCCTCCGGCAGTGCTCTTGAACTGGACGGCGTCGCTGAGAGCGCCTTGTCCGGCAGCGCCTACATTTGCTACGTTATTTGTCTGGGCAAAGCCATATCCCCTTGAAGCATTGTACCCGTCAGACGCAGAAACGCCGGTGAATCCGGAAGCAGCACCGTTGCCTCCGAGATCGAACCTCCATGAGGAAGCCGCCTCAGCTTCCATGGAGCTATGCCGTACCGCTCTGCCGATCCCGGCAAAAGCCGTAAGCGACAGTGCAAGAGAGGTGATACCGCTGACTATTTTGTTAAATTTCATTTATCGTTCCTCCAATTCCTAACAAAATAAGTACATTTTAGCTGATTTAATTATATCATCTGTACCTCACAAAGTCAATATTATTTTCATGCATATTACGATCATTTTTATGACATTTTATCGCATTGTCAACATTTCAGCAGAATAGTATACAAAATACTCTCATAATATTTCAAAAATCGCAGATTATTGTGCATAGTATTGATTTTTTGCTCCTTGCTCTGTTTCCGGAATTATGGTATAATATAAATATCATTCACAGAGAGGAACGGAAAAACTATGTACAATCCTGTAGGAGGCTCTTTGGTGATGATGCTCCAGCCGGCTATAGGGTTTGATCATGGACATATGCAAATTATTTGCAAAAAATCGGCTTTCCCCTTTGACATATATGCTGCAAGATGTTAAAATTATATGAGAAAAACATCCGGCTCATCGCCTTGACCGGATAAATCGTTAAAGATCAGAGGTAAAAATATGATAAATATCCTTATTATCGAAGATGACCAGAATATCGCAAAAATGATAAAGGCTACCCTTTCTATCGTCAACTACAACGGCACCTGCTGCTATGACGGAAAAAGCGGTGCTCAGGAGGCACTGAGAGGTACATATGACCTTATCCTGCTGGATGTCATGCTGCCGGAAATGAACGGCTTTGAAGTAATGGATACGATCAAGAACTGCGGCACTCCGGTCATATTCCTTACAGCAATGCAGGATGTTGCCGACAAGGTAAAGGGGCTCCGCCTCGGTGCTGAGGACTATATCGTCAAGCCCTTTGAAGCCCTTGAGCTTCTGGCACGTATCGACGTTGTGCTCAGGCGCTCCAACAAGACACAGAACATCATAACATACGGCTCCCTGACAGTTGATATCTCAAGCCATATAATCACAGATAACGGAGAACCAGTCCAGCTCACTCCAAAGGAGTTTGAAGTAATAGTATACTTCCTCCAGCACCAGGATATAGCCATTTCCCGTGAGCGCCTGCTCTCAAATATATGGGGCTATGAGTTTGAGGGCGAGAGCCGTACTGTGGATATCCATGTCCAGCAGGTACGCCGTAAGCTCGGTCTCAAGGACAAGCTCATAACTATCCCCAAGCTGGGATACCGCCTGGAAAGTCAGGATAGGATATGAAGCTCTGGCAAAAGATATTCCTGAGCTCGCTCTGCCTTATAATCGTCGCCATAAACGTCATATCCATAGTTCTTCTGAATAATACCCACAGGCTTATAATCGAGCGTGAGCAGTCCCATGCTATCAGGGAATACGAATATTTCGCTGCCTCATTCGCAAACAGCGCTGTTTACGAAAGGCTGCGTTCAGACAGATTATTCCTCAGTGATGACGAGATCAGGGAGATCGCTGAGGACATTATGGCCGGCAGACCAAAGACACAGCCTGCTGCAATATATGACTCAGATAAACAGCCCATAGCCGAAAGCCCGATCCCGGAGCTTTTTTCTCTCGACGAGCTCGAAAGATATGTCAGCACCATAGGCCTTGCTTCGGACAGCTATAATATCCGGGTCTTCAATTGCTCTGACACAAGATATATGGTGGTTTGCTCCACTCTGAAGATAGAGGACAAGTCCTATCTTCTGCTGACTGCCTCCGATGTATCTGAGATATTCACGCTCAGATCAAAGCAGACAGCCTTCGTCAGACAGGTAGGTATCATATCAGCCGCTGTTATCTCACTGATACTCCTCATCACAGTAATCCTCCTGCTCAGGCCTCTCAGCAGGCTGAACACCTACACCAAGGCTATTGCCGGAGGGAACTACAAGATAAGGATACGCAAGAGAGGAAGCCGTGAATTCCGTGAGCTTGCGGAGAATATGAACATCATGGCAGATTCGATACAGAGCAATGCTGCCCGTCTTGAAAAGATAGCCGAGGACAGACAGACCTTTATCGCCAATCTTGCCCACGAGATGAAAACTCCGCTTACCTCCATTCTCGGATTCGCCGACCTGCTCCGCATCAAAAAGAACGTCAGCGACAGTGAGCGTGCCGAATATGCCGGAACGATCGTAGAGGAGACAAAACGTCTCCGCTCGCTCTCAGGAAAGCTCATGGAGCTTATCGCTCTCGGCGGAACAGAGACCGAAAAGAAGCCTGTAAGTATCCCAGGTATGATAAAGGATACTGAAACCTCACTCACTCCCCTGCTCCAGAAGAATTCCGTATCACTCTCCTGTGATTGCGAGGATATCACCATTTCTGCCGACGAGGAGCTGTTCAAGTCGCTTCTCTACAATATCATAGAGAACGCAGTCAAGGCTTCAGCTATAGGCCAGAAAATAGACATAAAAGCCGGTATGTCAGACGGAAATGCAGTCATCGCTATAACCGACCACGGCATCGGCATGAGCAAGGAGGATGCAAAGAAGGTCTTCGAGCCATTCTATATGGTCGATAAATCACGAAGCAGAAAGGCCGGAGGTGCCGGTCTGGGTCTTGCACTCTGCGTCAAGATAGCTCAGCAGCATAACGCAGTCCTCACTCTCGACAGTGAGCTTGGCAAGGGCACTACCGTCTATATCATTATTTCAGGGGAGGAATGTCTGTGAAACACACCGTCACTTTCCTCCTGATGCTTGCATTGATACTATCCTTCGGTTATTACAGTGCCGGATTCTCAGAGCTTTCCTTCAGGAATGAGGAAAAGAAAAGCATACAGGTCAGCCGTGATGACGTAAATATCGATACAGTAAAATTCAGCGGCAGCGAATCCGGTTTTGATCCGATGAGCATCATAGAGCCGGATCCATCCCCGGTAAAGGATTTCTACTATCATCTCAACACCGACTTTGCTGCTGCATATGCAGCTGTATTCAGCCAATACGATGACAAGAACTACTACTTAAAGGGGGTTGAGACTCCTATCGAGAATGCAATGCAGGTCAGCAAGAATGGTTATGTATATCTCAGCGACTACCGGTACCTTAATAAGAGCGGTGAAGAACGATGCCTGGACTGCATAATGACTTCATACCAAAATGATTTTAAACTTATTTACATCCGGTTCAGAGCTCCCAACGAAACTGTCGCCGATTCCAAACAGGCAAAAAAAGCCCTTGACCGTATAAATTCCACGTACGAGGAAGCCTCAGATGAAAATTATAAATTTGAAGAATACTTATTTAACATCCAGGAGCACGTTTTCCCAAATGATATCGAATCAGACTATACGCTGTATGTTTTAAGCAAATATACAGATTTTGAATCTGTATACAACCGCCTGGATTATCTCACAAGCCTTAGCAGTGATGTACAGATGCCATCAAATCCGTTCTTGTATTTCTGGGTCAACTCCATAAAGACAGTTTCCAACGAATTTGGCTATAATTATATTAATAACGGATCAGAGGAATACTATGAAGAAAGCCGTTCCATATTCGGCACATTACATATAGTAGATACGCTCACCTATTTCAAGCCTCAGGGAGAACCCCACTATACTGTTTCAGGCAACAGTATCCTACAGACCATCTCATATCGTCAGAAGGAGCTAATAATGATATATAGCATAACTGACGGAAATATCGAGGGCTTCTTCTCGCAAAATACAGGAGGTTCGATATGAGACACACAATACTCTTCACAGCTATTATCCTGATCGCAATAGCTGTCGGCTTAAAGCTGACCTCCGTAACAAGCAGCATCCTCAGCAAAAATGACAACAGCAACACAATTGTCGAAAGAGATGATATAAAGAGCGATGCTGTTTATATCACTCCTACAGATTACAGTAACTTTGATCCGTTTTCAATAGTTGAAAAAGATGATGCTGTCCCGCTGACATATAGAGACGATACCCACGGCAAATTACTTTCATCTGACATTGTCGAGGCACTTTTCAAATTCTACAGCAGCTACTCGCATTATACCGAGTTCAGCCGCTCTGCGGATAATGATCTTCAGGAATGTATGTATATCGACAATAACGGAAAGATCTATGTTCAGAAATACGCTTATTATAACAATTACGGTGATCTCAGATATTTTGACCTTATAACAAACTATGATTTCCAGATCATATTCATTAATTTCTACGATGATACTGAGCTGAAATCAGACAGTTCCGAGATCGAAGAGGCTGTAACGAATATGGAATCATATCTTGCATCTTTGAGTGACAATATCTCTAACTTTGATGTATATTCATGGATAAGCGGATTAGATATCCCTTTCAGCGCATACTCTGAAGATATCGATATTGAGGCTGAATACGGCACTCCTCTCACAATTGAATTATATGATGATGATTACGATGACAGAATAGAGGCCAAAAATGCATTGGAAAAAGAATTAGATTCACTTAAAGACCTGATATATTCGAACGCAGATTACAAGATACCTGATCCCTACTCGCAGTTCTTCCGTCATCTTTCTTTACCTTTACTTATTAATTATGCATATCCCAATCCGTATTACTCACCAGAATCAGATGACGAATTTGAACTTTCTCTCGCCTATTCTTATTTTTTGGGAGCTTCAAGTGCTATTTTTTACCTAAGTGACCTGAATTCATATTACAGCTCCTCTCTTCAGCAATCAAAATTTTTCGTCAAGGACGGCCGTATATACCAGGCGATACGAAAGGACAATTTGGATGTTTTGACTATCATTTATAACCCGGTCAATAGACTACCGGAAGGATTTCTGTACGATTCCGAAAATTCAATCTGGTAAAACAAAAAGCCATAGAGAAACTATCTGCTTCTCTATGGCTTTTGACTTTATATCAATTATTCAGTTCTTATGAAAGAGCTGCCTTGAGGGCGTCAACTCTGTCAGTCTTCTCCCATGCAACGCCCAGATCCTCACGGCCCATGTGTCCGTAAGCTGCAAGCTGTCTGTACTGAGGCTTTCTCAGGTTGAGCATCTCGATGATAGCTGTAGGTCTGAGGTCAAATACCTTTGCAACAGCCTCTGAAAGCTTCTCCTCGTCTACCTTTCCTGTACCGAATGTATCAACAAGAATTGAGATAGGCTTTGCAACACCGATAGCGTATGAAAGCTGTACCTCGCACTTGTCAGCAAGTCCGGCTGCAACGATATTCTTAGCGATATATCTTGAAGCATATGCAGCACTTCTGTCAACCTTTGTCGGATCCTTTCCGCTGAAAGCTCCGCCGCCGTGACGAGAATATCCGCCGTATGTATCAACGATGATCTTACGGCCTGTAAGACCGCTGTCGCCCTGAGGTCCGCCTACAACGAAACGTCCTGTAGGATTGATGAATATCTTTGTATTCTCATCCATAAGCTCAGCAGGGATGATAGCTCTGATAACAAGCTCCTCGATGTCCTTGCGGAGCTGCTCAAGTGTTACGTCAGCGGAATGCTGAGATGATACTACAACTGCATCGATACGAACCGGCTTGCCATTATCATACTCAACAGTTACCTGTGTCTTTCCGTCAGGACGGAGATAACGGAGTGTGCCGTCCTTTCTTACCTCTGTAAGACGGAGCGCAAGCTTGTGTGCAAGTGAGATCGGAAGAGGCATGAGCTCGGGAGTCTCATTGCAGGCATAACCGAACATGATACCCTGATCTCCGGCACCATTTGAAAGGCCGTCGCTCTCATTGTTCTCCTCACGGTATTCAAAAGCCTCGTTAACACCCATTGCGATATCAGGTGACTGCTCGTCGATAGATGTAAGAACAGCGCAGGTGTGTGCATCGAAACCGTACTTTGCTCTGTCGTATCCGATTTCAGTCACTACCTGACGAGCGATCTTCGGGATATCGATATCAGCGGAAGTCGTGATCTCTCCCATACACATTATCATACCTGTTGTAACAACTGTTTCACAAGCAACACGGCCCGCCTTATCCTGTTCAAGGATTGCGTCAAGAACTGCATCTGAGATCTGATCGCAAATCTTATCGGGATGTCCTTCTGTTACTGATTCTGATGTGAAAAAGCATTTACTCATTAAAATATACCTCCAGACAAAATAAAAAGCGCTTCATTCCGAAGCGCTTAGTTTTTGATAAACTCCTCATCTTCCGGATAAACCGCAGGATTTAGCACCTTGTCTGCATTTACAGTCAGGTTGCCGGGCTTCACAGGACCTGTTTCCTCCGCCACTCTTGATAAGGTTATGTCAATATTATATACCCAATAATAAAAATTGTCAATAGCTGACGAAAAATATTTTCAAAGCTTACCTAAAAAGTAGGCTTAAAGCCTTTTTTCAGACGTTGCATTAACGCAACACACGCTGTTTTGCCAGGCATTAAAAAAAGCGCAGAAAACAAACGAGCCTCCTTTTCAGGAAGCTCATCTGCCATGATATAGGGATTATTGGGGATTTAATAATTTAATGTTGGGGTAAACATTAAACTACCATGAAAATCAGCTTCGGGATACTCTCCCTCAGCAATTATATTATATCCACGCTATGTGATAATTTTGTGATGGAATTATTAACATTTAGTTAACAATCAATAAAATTTTGCCGATTTACTGAGAATTAACGGTTTTATATGCTCATATGTATTATATATGGTCTACTGACCGCTTATCCGGAACCAGAAAACCGATCCCTTGCCCAGTGTACTTCTGACACCGTAGTCATAATTATGCAACTTCAGCACGGCTTTCACAATAGACAATCCCAGACCGGTACCCACTACCTCACGCTTATGGTTCTCAGAACGATAATACTTATCAAAGATGAGCTTGATCTTCTCCTCCTCGATACCATCGCCTGTGTCCTCCACCTCTATAAGCACACCGTCCGGCTGATTGATCTGGCGGACGAATACTTTCTTGTCCTCGCCGGTATAATTGATAGCATTATTGATAAGATTATATATGACCTGCTCGATCTTTACCACATCGCAGAAGACGCTCTTCTCCTCATCCGGAGTGAAATGTATCTCGTAGCCCTGCTTCTCTGAAATGCCCTTGAAGCGGTCGATTATCTCTGTCAGCTTGCCTCTTATGCCAAATTCCGACGGATTCAGCTTCTGGCGTCCGCTCTCCAGCTTGGAAAGGTCAAGGATATCGTTGACGAGCAGAGCAAGTCTGTCGGTTTCATTAATAATTATTTCAAGGTGCTCATTCCTCTTCACCGGGTTATCACCGGAAAGATCTCTTATCATCTCCGCATACGCCTTGAGCATAGTCAGCGGTGTTCTCAGGTCATGGGAAACATTTGCGATAAGGTCCCTCTGCATCGTATCTACACGGGAAAGCTCCTTTTCCGCATAAGTCAGTGTATCCGCCAGCGTCTGGGATTCAAGATATCCCCTGCCGTCGAATTTTGCGCCGAAATCTCCCTTAGCCAGTTTTTCCGCAGAGCGTGTGATCCTTGTGATAGGACGGGCTATCCTTCTTGAAAGGAAGAGGGATATGATAAAGGCGATGACTATGAGGAATGCAGTTATAATCATCAGCTGTCGCTTGATTATCGACACCGTTGAGCCAACAGGAACCAGGGCTGAATTGAGCAGCAGGAAGCCGTCAGGCTTGTCTTTATCGCCGAGAACACAGCCGTAAAGCAGCATATCATTATGTGTCCTCGGATTGACTATTCGGTAGCGTATCTCCTTTTCGTCACTCTTGACTATATCCGCCACATATGTGAATGTGGAATTTTCACGGCCGTGTATAAGGCAGTCGCCAAGCACCTCCACTGAATAAATGGAACGCCCATACCTGTCAAGCACCTCGATGCAGAGATCGTTCTCCACCGCCACATCATTCAGGAAACTCCTGAATTCGGTCTTGTCCATAGAATCATACGAATCAGATATCTTTGTTGCAGCACTGGCAGCATCCCTGACCTTCATGCTCTCATAGAATTTTTCAAGAAAAAGTATCTGGAATGTCCACAGCAGCACGAATACGGCAATCGTGAACAGGATGAAATACATCCATATCCTGAACTTCAGCGGCATACGGTTGCTGGCATTCCTGAGCTTCTTAATTAGCTTCAAACTTGTATCCCATTCCTCTCAGGGTAACAATGAACTTTCTGTACTCGCCGAGACTGTTTCTCAGCATTTTTATATGAGTGTCCACCGTTCTGTCGTCTCCGAAAAAGTCATAGCCCCAGACCTCTTCAAGAAGTTTGTCTCTTGAAAGAGCGATATTCTTGTTCTTCACAAGGTAGAACAGGAGATCGTATTCCTTCGGAGTCATCGAGGCCTTCTCACCGTTGACATATACCTCTCTGCCGGAGATATCAACTTCAAGTCCTTCAAATACGTATTTGTCAGGCTGTGCCGCCTCAGCAGGCCTTGCGTTTCTTTTAAGAACGACTTTCACTCTTGCCATGAGCTCCTTTGGAGAGAAGGGCTTTACGACATAATCGTCAATGCCTATCTCAAAGCCAAAAAGCTTGTCGTACTCTTCGCTTCTTGCAGAGAGCATTATCACTGGTATCTTCTTTGTCTTATGTATCTCCTTGCAAGCGGAATATCCGTCAAGTCTGGGCATCATAACGTCCATTATGATAAGGTCATAATCATTGTTATGGCAAAGATTTACAGCTTCCATGCCATTTTCGGCTTCAGTAACCTCGTAGCCGTCAAATTCGGCGTACTCCCTGACCACCTTACGTATATTTACTTCATCATCTACTACCAGAATATGTGCCATAAAAATTACCTCCGGTCAATAATTATCCGGAAACATTTCCGTTTCCTGTCAATGTACTATTATATTATAACATATTAGCAGGTGAATGTGTAGATTTTATGAAGATTTCTTGTGCATTTCAGTCAATTTCATCAAAAATGTCTTTCATGTGTAAATTCCCGTTGACATTTTCAGTAAAATTTGCTATAATATAATCGGTACATTACGGAATAATAAAACAATTGCTTACTGCCGATTTATCGCCCGGCAGGACACCTTTATAAAGTCCGCGCACAATTCTCTGGAAAAGGAGGCGAAGGTCATGAATAAGAAGAAACGTTCTCTGCACCCTGTGGCAGCAGCTCTCATAATCGCTGCCGGCACTATGGCTCTTGTCGGTTACTGCTATATGTTCCCGGACAAGGCTTATTCAACACTGCTCATCTATCTCTCGACCGTGATCTTCCTGCTGCTCATCGCATTTTTATCGGGACTTATGTTCCGCCTCCATAAAAATTCCGTGGGACAGAACGAATTTATATCCATAATCGAAAGCCTGAACACAGAGATGATAGTCTGGTCGGATGACTTCTCATATGTCCACATGAACAAGAAACTCCGTGACCTTATTGGGCTCAAAAAAGAGGATGCCAATCAGCGCTCCGCTGCATGGCAGATCTTCGGCATCCCGGTTCCGGATAAGGAAGCCTTTGAGCGTGTGATAGACAATCCTTCGTATGAAGCAAGATTCAAGAACTCCTCAGGCAATGTGATAAGCATCGCCTGGAGCACATCGATAGTAAAAAAGCGCAAGAAGAGCAATCTCTACCTCAGCACAGGCTTCAATCTCACCGAGCTGAAAAAGATGAGAGTAAACCTTGCAAGCGCCAACGACTTCTTCAACTCATCAATGGAGCTTGCCGAGATCGGTGTTATAATGAGCACTGACAGGAAAAATTACCGTGCCTCCTCGGAAATGGTCAGGATGCTCGGTCTCAGGAGCAGCAGTATCACTGTAGGCGAATTCCGTTCACTGGTCCATCCTAATGACAGGATACAGTTCGACAGTGCTATCAAATCCACTGATACCACCGAGGTAAAAAGCATCGAGATGCGTCTGAAATCCGCAGACGGCGCTTATCACTGGTATTCCTACCGATACAAATCCATCGAGGGCACAGACAATACCCTCCCCCTCTTCGGCGGAGCTATCCTCGATATCACCCAGGAACACGAAAAGGATATCCTCATCGAGCGTCTCGCTTACATCGATGAGGTCACAGATATCGCAAACAGGAACAAGCTTATGGACACCGGACAGGAGATCTATGATACCTGCCGTCTCCTTCAGTATTCCTACTGGATAATAGTCCTTGACATCGACCGCTTCCATATCATAAATGATACCTGCGGCTACAAGAACGGCAACTATATCCTCAGGAATTTCGCCCACATCCTGTACAAATTCGTCACCCCCGGCGGCCTCGCTGCAAGAATAAGCGGTGATAACTTCGCCCTTATCCTCCGTGACTACGGCGACAACGAGCTCCCGATGCGTACTGTAAGGTCGATACAGGACGAATTCGCCAAGCTTGCTGTGGACGAGCTCGCTTCTATCAACCTCAATTGCTCCGCAGGCTATTCAAGAATGCCCGAGGACGGAAATTCTTTCCTCGATGTTATGGAGCACGCTGAATTTGCACTTAAATCCAGTGACGGAAACCAGGGAAGCATCTGCGCTTATGAGCCGAGTATGCACGATTCCATTATCGGCAATACCGAGCTTGAAAAATCCCTTGCCCTCGCTATCGATAACAATGAGCTCCAGCTCTTCTATCAGCCCAAGATCAACCTTACAAACGGCAAGATCATGGGTGTTGAAGCGCTTATACGCTGGATAAAGCCAGACGGTACTATCGTAACTCCTGACGCATTCGTACCTATCGCCGAGCGCAGCCACCTCATCGGCAAAATCAGTGAATTCGTTCTGAACGAAGGCTGCCGCCAGAATAAGCTCTGGCAGAAAATGGGCTACCCATGCATAGTTATGTCCATAAACTTCACCTCCGCTGATTTCTATCAGTCCGACCTTAAGGAGAAAGTTCTTGACGCTCTGGCAAGATCCGGCCTTGATCCCCAGTGGCTGGAGGTCGAGCTCACCGAAAGCCTTGCTCTCAATGATATCGATTTTGCCGTATCACAGATGAACAAGCTCCGTGAGCTGGGCGTAAAGCTGGCCATGGACGACTTCGGCACCGGTTATTCTTCACTAAGCTATCTGCAGACCCTGCCGATAACTCTCCTGAAGCTCGACCGCTCCTTCATAACGGATATAGAGCACGATAATATCGCATATGAAATAGTTTCTGCAGTCATCAGGATCGCTAAATCCAAGAAGATCGAAACTATCGCTGAAGGCATCGAGGATAAGGTGCAGGAATCTATCCTGCGTATGGCAGGGTGTGACTACGGCCAGGGCTTCCTCTACGGAAAGCCTATGCCGCCCGAAAAGCTCCAGCAGTTCTTCGAGGTAAATATGAGAAAATAATAATGCATTATTATATATACGGAGGTATCATACAATGAAAAGAAGAATAGGAATCCTGACCAGCGGCGGTGACTGCCCGGGTCTCAACGCTACTATAAGAGGCGTTGCAAAAGCCTGTTACGAGCGTTTTGGCGAGGATAACGTGGAGATAGTAGGCATCTCAAACGGTTATTACGGACTCATCAATAACCTCTGCAAGGATATGTCACCTTCCTCCTTCTCAGGCATCCTCACACAGGGCGGTACTATCTTCGGTACAAAGCGTCAGCCATTCAAGATGATGCAGGTCATCGGCGATGATAATGTGGATAAGGTCAAGAATATGAAGGAGACCTACAAGAAGCAGAAGCTGGACTGCCTCCTCACCCTCGGCGGCAACGGCACTCACAAAACATCAAAGCTCCTTGCTGATGAGGGTCTTAATGTTATCGGTCTCCCTAAGACTATCGACAACGACATTTACGGCACTGACGTTACTTTCGGTTTCCATACCGCTGTTGATATCGCAACAGACGTCATCGACCGTCTCCATACAACTGCCGCCAGCCACTCCCGTATTCTCGTATGTGAAATAATGGGCAATAAAGCCGGTTGGCTCACCCTCAACGCCGGTATCGCAGGCGGTGCTGATATAATCATTATCCCCGAGATACCATATGATATCGATAAGGTATGTGACGCTGTAATGGCAAGAAGCGCTTCCGGTAAGACATTCTCTATCCTCGCTGTTGCAGAGGGCGCTTACGATATCAACGAGGCAAAAATGAAGAAAAAGGAAAGGGCAAAGAAGCGTGCTGAGGCAGGCATAATCACAGCCACAAGCCGCATTGCTGCCCAGATACAGGCAAATACAGGAATGGAGGCAAGAGTCTGCGTTCCAGGCCATATGCTCAGAGGAGGCGCTCCAAGCGCTTATGACCGTGTTCTTTCCACTCAGTTCGGCGTTCACGCAGCTTACCTTATATCAAAGGAAAGATACGGCAGAACTGTTGCAAAGATCGGCAATAAGATAACCTCGAACAAGCTTGAGGACATCGCCGGAAAGACCAAATTCGTTGACACCGAGAACCACCTCGTTATCGCTGCCCGTGATATCGGAGTATCCTTCGGTGACTGATCCGGAATCATATCGCAATGAACAGGCTGCTGCTCTCTGCGGCAGCCTGCTATTTTTATGGAAGGAGGATGTATGTGAAAAAAAGGATCACCGAACTGGACTTCATCAAGGGACTGGCGATCATACTTGTTTGTATCGGTCACGCTGTAAGTCAGATCCCCGGCACCGGACCTGATGTATACGAGGAAAATTCTGTTTTCCGGTTCATATACTCTTTCCATATGCCTCTTTTTACCTTTATCAGCGGATATATCTGCCGCCTTACTCTCAGGACGGATGCTCAGTGGCTGAAAAAAAGACTGCGGCAGATAGCGGTACCATACCTGCTCGCATTAGTGCTATGGTACGTCATACTCGGACGGAGCAGTATCACCAGCTTCCTCTCACCTATGGCATACTGGTATCTGCCGTTCATCCTAATTGCAGACACAGTCCTCTTCCTTGAGAATAAATACCGGCTGCGCGGACTGCTATTTGCCGGAGTTATCGGTATTTCAGTTATAGTTTGCAAATTTGAACGCTCCCAGATAGATATCGCCCACCATCTGTCCCACTGTCTCATATTCTATGCCGCAGGAACTGCCGCACCGGAACTGAAAAAGCGTCACGGAGACAAGCTTCTGCCAATATACTGTATACTGTCGGCAGGCTTCGCTGTACTCACTCCACTATACGGACAGGGCATGGAGAGACAGATGTCCCGTCTTGAGAAGATTTTCGGATCATTCCCGCACATCCGCTTGCTGACTGCGCTCATATTCATCACCAACAAATTCATAGTCCCCGCCTGCGGTATAGGAGCAATCCTCCTGATAACATATGCCGTTTACCATGTGCAACAGACAAAGCTTTTAAGGGCAGCAGCAGAAACTGTGGGCAGGCACACACTGTTTATATATGTACTTCACGACCTCTTCCTCAGGAAGATAGCCGATGATCTTCTGCTCAGCTATATCATATCTGTCCCTACAGCCATTATTGTACCTATGCTCCTGTCTATAGCCTTTAACCGGCTAAAGGCTCACCGCTGCGATACAAAGTGAAAAGATTAATAAAAAACATCCCCCTTGGCTGTTGATAATAGTAAAAACATAAAAATTTATAGTTTGATAAAAAAAACTCTTTTCAACTAATGTAAAATGTGGTATAATATTGTATATTTCTTTTAGGAGGTATTGTAATGACAGAATTGGAGCTTTATGATCTTTGGTGCAAAAACGCTAAAGAGGATCCCGATCTTCTTACAGAACTGGAGAGTATTAAAGGCGACAATGACGCTATAAATGATAGATTTTACCGTGATCTCGAATTCGGCACAGGCGGTCTGAGAGGCGTCATCGGCGCTGGTTCAAACCGTATGAACATCTACACAGTAAGAAGAGCAACTCAGGGCTTTGCTGATTATCTCAATCAGGAATACAAAAACCCCAGTGTTGCCATATCTTATGACAGCCGTATAAAGTCTGACGTATTTTCAAAGGCTGCCGCAGAGGTTCTTGCTGCAAACGGCATCAAGGTACACATATACACAGAGCTCATGCCTACTCCCTGTCTTTCTTTCGCAGTTCGTGCGCTGAAGTGCCAGGGCGGTATAATGGTAACAGCAAGCCACAACCCTGCTAAGTACAACGGCTATAAGGTATACGGCGAGGACGGATGCCAGATAACTTTGAGAGGTGCTGAGATAATCCTCGAAAAGATCAATTCACTGGATATGTTCAACGGCGTAAAGACATCTTCTTTTGACGAAGAGCTTGCAAAGGGAAATATCTCTTATATAAACAACGACGTTATCGAGGACTTCTACAAGAATGTTCTCGCTGAGGGAATAAACGCTGACCTCTGCGCTTCAAGCGGACTCAAGGTGGTCTACACTCCTCTCAACGGCACAGGAAACAAGCCTGTACGTGAGATACTCAAGCGTCTCGGCATTTCCGATGTCACCATAGTCAAGGAACAGGAGAATCCTGACGGCAACTTCACTACCTGCCCGTATCCTAACCCTGAGATCCGTGAGGCTCTTGAAGTTGGTCTGAGATACTGCAATGAAGTAAAGCCTGACCTTCTCCTTGCTACAGATCCTGACTGTGACCGTGTTGGTATCGCTGTTCCCGACGGAGACGGTTACGCTCTTTTCTCAGGAAATGAAGTCGGTGCTCTCCTTCTGGAGTACATCTGCCAGCAGCGTATCAAGAAGGGCACAATGCCTAAGGAGCCTATAACTGTAAAGACTATCGTTACTACAGATATCGTCAACCTCATCGCCAAGGAGTACGGCGTTCAGGTGATCGATGTTCTCACCGGATTCAAGTTCATCGGCGAGCAGATCGGTCTCCTTGAGGAAAAGGGCGAAGAAAACCGCTATATATTTGGCTTTGAGGAAAGCTACGGCTACCTTTCAGGCTCATATGTAAGAGACAAGGATGCTGTAAACGCTTCAATGCTCATCTGTGAAATGGCTGCATACTACCGCACACAGGGCATTACTCTTCTCCAGGCTCGTGAGAATATGTACAAGAAGTACGGTATGTTCCTCCAGACTCTCCACAGCTTCACCTTTGAAGGCGAAAGCGGTATGAAAAAAATGGCTGACATTATGACCACTCTCAGAAACGATCCTCCTAAGGAGATCGGCGGTCTTAAGGTTGTCAAGTTCGAGGACTACCAGACAAGTATTTCCAAGGATATCGCAGCTGGTACTGAATCAGCTATCACTCTTCCAAAGTCGAATGTTCTTGCATTCTACCTTGAAGGCGGATCAAAAGCTATCGTTCGTCCTTCAGGCACTGAGCCCAAGATCAAGACTTACTTCACCGCAAAGCAGCCCACAAAGGCTGAGGCAGAAGCTCTTGAAGAAAAGCTCTGCGGAGACTTTACAAAGTTCTTCAACTAAGATATTACATAGAGGCAGACCAATGAGTTTGCCTCTTACTTTTTAGAAACGGAGTGTTATGATGAAAGACTGGAATCCCGAACAGTATTCTAAATTCATGGAGGAAAGAACTCTGCCGGCTATTGATCTTGCAAGCAGACTCAACGTGAGGAATCCTCAGAAGATACTGGATCTCGGCTGCGGAACAGGTAACAGCACCCAGATACTGAAGGATAAGTTCCCCTTCGCCAGGATAATCGGCGCAGACAATTCTCACACTATGTTGGAAGAGGCAAGAAAGCTCCACCCGGATATGGAATTCATCCTCTTCGATGGCTCAAGCGATTACTCTGTTCTGGGAAACGATTACGATATCGTCTTCTCAAACGCCTGTATACAGTGGATACCCGACCACAAAACGCTCATCCCAAAACTTATGGGGCTGCTGAAAACAGGCGGAATGCTTGCTGCTCAGGCTCCAATGCAGAGTGAGCATCCGGTGCAGCAGCTAATACAGAAGCTGGCCTTCAGCGATAAATGGTCAAGACTCATAAAAAATCCCCGCACCATAAACACTCTGACACAAGGAAGATACTTCGATATCCTTGCATCTCTGACAAACGACTTCAGCATATGGAAGACCGTCTACGGACACCGTATGCCGGATCATCAGAGCATAATCGAATGGTACAAGGGAACCGGCCTCAGGCCCTACCTTGCACAGCTCTCCGACGAGGACGCTGTGAAATTCGAGGCAGAACTGCTGGAAAAAGTCAGACACGCATATCCTGTTCACGCTAACGGCGAGGTGCTTTTCAAATTTCCGAGGATATTCTTTACCGCTGTCAAGCAATGATAAGTTAAAACAAAAAAATATATTACATTTGTATTGACATACTCTGTAATATGTTGTATAATTAATAACTGTAATGTATAACGGCACTACTGTCTAAGGGAACTGATGGGCTGCACGGATACACATATTCTGTGAAAGAGGTGACTATCGTGAAAGAGGGAATCCATCCTAACTTTGTAAAGACCACTATTACCTGCCACTGCGGTAACGTGATCGAGACTATGTCCACAAAGGAAAACATCAAGGTTGAAATCTGCTCAAAGTGCCATCCGTTCTATACAGGCAAGCAGAAGCTTGTTGATACAGGCGGACGTGTTGACAGATTCAAGAAGCGTTTCAATATGGACAAGTAAATCATACAGCCGGTCTAATGACCGGCTTCTTGCGTTATTGATTTAAGGTTGAATTATGAATTATTACACCATTTCCAAACCGGCTAAA
>JAAYBK010000047.1 GCA_012718885.1 Ruminococcus sp.
GCGATGCATATTCGTTCAAGGGTCCTGCACTGCCCTTGTTATACGCACTTTATGATATGCACAAATGGGAGGATATTATGTTTGAGAAAACATCAACAATCAAAAGGATCGTGAGCGTTTCCGCAGCGGCAATGTGCCTGCTGTCATCACTGAGGATCGCTCCGGAAACAGAGTTTACAGCATTTGCTGTAACAAATATGTCTGCATTCGAGATAACCGAGGATATGCAGATAGGCTGGAATCTGGGAAACACCCTGGATGCCTACAATACCACCTCAACAGGTCTTAATACTGAGAAATGCTGGGGCAACCCGGAAACTACAAAGGCAATGATCGATGCTGTAAAGGCAAAGGGCTTCAATACCGTGAGAATACCGACTACATGGTTCAATCACCTTGACGGCAGCAACAATATCGACTCTGCCTGGCTGGCAAGAGTAAAGACTGTTGTCGATTATGCCATAGACAATGATATGTACGTTATCCTGAACCTCCACCATGAGGAATGGGTGGACAGAGCAGATCTCGGAACAGCTTATGACGAGATGAAGCCTAAGTTCATCAAGATCTGGACACAGATCAACGAGCAGTTCAAGGATTACGATCAGCACCTTATATTTGAGTCCATGAACGAGCCGAGAGCAAAGGGCACTACCCATGAGTGGTGGGGACCTCAGCAGAACGAGGTAGATACTATCAACAACCTCAATGCTGACTTCGTAAAGCTCATAAGAAGCTCGGATTCGCCATATGCTAAGAATCGTCTGCTTATGATACCCGGCTACTGCGCTTCAAGCGACAGCACTATCTACTCCAAGATAGTTGTTCCGGATGACGATTTCGTTGCTGTATCGATACACGCTTACTCTCCTTACGATTTCACCATGAACGCAGAGGTGAGCGATCACAGCACCTTCACAGAGAAGTATTCGACAGATCTTTCCACTATACTCGAAGGCATCAGAAAGACCTTTATCGCTAATGATATCCCAGTTGTTATCGGCGAGTTTGGTACATCCAACTTCAATAACACAGAGGCAAGAGTACAGTGGGCAGATGAGTATATATCCACTACAAAGGCTTACGGCATCCCCTGTGTGCTCTGGGACAACAATGTTATTTCAAGTTCACAGAGTCCCGGAGAGTGCCACGGCTACCTGGACAGAAATTCATTGACATGGTATACAGCTTCCGAGCCTGTAGTGGACAAGATGATGAGCGTTCTTGCAGATGATTCCATAAAGTGGGGCGGTACAAAGAACGGCGTTCAGTACGATCATGAGGACATCTCCAAGGGCAATATCCTTTCCAATACTTCAGCAAAGCTTGACGCTTCCGTTGAAGAGGGCAACTGCTCTGCTCCTGCTGATGTTACATGGGCTCAGCTTGAAGGCGGAGATGTGGCTGTAAAGTTCACAGGCGATGAGCCGGTGATCGCATTCACAGACGGATCATGGAAGAACTGGACAGAGGTAAAGCCCTATGATGTAAAGGACGGTATTGCCTACTATTCCGCAAAGCACATCCAGCAGGCATGGACAGCAGATACCGATATCGCACATATCTTCGTAAGAACCAACGGAGTTACTACTGTACAGACTGTTGCTGTGATCGGCGGCGCAGAGGTAAGTGATGCTCCCGAGGATAAGACTATCAAGTACAATATCGACCTCAGCGGTGCTAATATGAACGGAACTCTTGTTATAGACTTTGAAGGAACTCCCGGCGCATTCAATAACGGCTGCGTAGGCTATGCAAACGGATCAGAGTGGGAGAAAATAGAATGGGAAGGCACATTCGACGGCAGTGGAAAGCTCCAGATAAAGGTGCCTATGAGCGAATTCAAGGTAACTCCTTCCGGAGCAGAAGTACAGGTTTGGTGGCATGACGGCGACATCGCTATGAAGAAGTACGAGGTCACAGGCTCAAGCTCAGTTGTTACAACTACAACAACTACTTCAGGCGGAAACAACACAACTACCACTACAACTACTACTGCTGATCCTCAGCCTAACGGAAAGGGCTTCTATGTTGACGGACAGACTATCCGTGACGCAAACGGTCAGGAATTCATCATGCGCGGCGTAAATATCGCTCATGCATGGTACAAGGACAAGACCGAGCAGTCCATAAAGGCTGCTGCTGCAAAGGGCACTAACGTTGTAAGAATAGTTTGTGCAGACGGCGGACAGTGGACAAAAACATCCGCTGACGAGCTCAAAAAGATCATCGGCTGGTGCAAGGAAAACGAGCAGGTATGTATCCTCGAAGTACACGACGCTACCGGCAGCAACAATATCGATGATGTGGTAAAGGCTGCTGAGTACTGGACAGAGATGAAGGACATCCTCAATGAAAACAGGGCCTATGTCATCCTCAATATCGCAAACGAATGGTACGGCGAATGGAACAGCGCTACATGGGCTGAGGGAAGCGAAAAGGCTATCAAGGTCATCCGTGATGCCGGAATAAAGAACATGATAATGATCGATTCTGCCGGCTGGGGACAGTATCCCAAGTCCATAGGCGAAAAGGGTGCAGAGGTATTTGCATCTGATCCCGACAAGAACACCGTATTCTCCGCACATCTCTATGAGTATGCCGGCGGTACAGCTCAGATGGTAAAGGACAATATCGATACAGCTCTCAAATGCGGTGCTCCTGTAGTTATCGGCGAATTCGGCTACAAGCACACTGACGGCGACGTTGATGAAGCAACTATCATGAGCTACTGCGCTGAGAAGAACATGGGTTACCTTGCATGGTCATGGAAGGGCAACAGCGGCGGCGTTGAGTATCTCGACCTCACAAACGACTGGGACGGAACAGACCTTACCGAATGGGGACAGATATACTTCGGTGAGATAAGCGGCAAGGCCAAGAAAGCCTCCGTATTCTCCGGCAGCACTCCTGACGACAAGTATCTTGCAGGCGACGCTGACTGCGACGGATTTGTAAAGATGAATGACGCTGTACTGATAATGCAGTCCATATCCAACGGCGATAAATACGGCTTAGGACAGCCTGACGGTATCACAGAGCAGGGTTCAAAGAATGCTGACTGTGACGGAAAGTCCGGCGTAACTCCTAACGACGCACTTACTATCCAGAAGTATCTTCTCAAGATAGTAACAGCACTTCCGGTAAAATAATGCTTATTTGAGCAGATAAGCATGAGTATCTATAGGTGAAGAAATAAAAGAAAAAAAACAAGGCCTCCTGAAAGTGTTCAGGAGGCTTTGTTATATTCCTTATAAGATCCCGGCGGCAAAAAGCCGATGTATTAAATTATTTATTGTATGAATTCCTTCATGGGATAAATTTCAGTAACATCGCCGTTTGCGACTTTTTCATCAAGATCATCCGCATTGCCGGTGTATGTATATCCGTAGAAGGTATTGCAGTTGGAGTGATACATCTGATTGCCGTATATTTTGGTCTTGGGATAATCCGGATCCTCTGTGCGGTCATACCATGTGCGCTCACGGACGCTGTTCTCGTCAAAGTCGTATATGGAAGGTCCGAACTCCTTTTCAGCAGTCTCCTTGTCGAAGCCTGCATTTATTGCAAAGGTGGAGAGCAGGTCTGTGAAGTATATGGGAGCGTTGTTCAATTCAAAGCTGTCATGTGAAGTGTTGGCCTCTTTTATCATGAATATAGGAGTAGCACCTGTTTCGCCGGAGGAATGTTCACCGTGGTCGGAGGTCACTATGATAACGGAGTCGTCGTATACGCCCATATCCTTGAGCTGCTCCATATAAGATTGGGTGATCTCGAAGCAGGTATCCATTTCAGCGTAGGTGTCGCAGGGATAATGAGTGCCCTCGGTATGCTGGATTATGAAGTAGTTGTTGTCGTTGTCAGCCTGTTCAAGCTTTTCGTGATCCAGGAAATCGTCATTTGCATAGTCCTTGTAGCCGAAATCGAATATGACGATATTTTCAAAAGTGAGGTTTTCATCGTTTACGAATCTCTTTGCGGCAAAGGGAAGAGCTCTGTACATTTCAAGGCTGTGGAAATTCCTCCGCATTTTCCTGCGGTGGATAATATCCGGTTCTATCTTTACAGCCTTTTCGCTGTAGGCGGCGTTGTCGAATATATCCTTCCAGTCACTGGCAGTACCGCCGTTCATATTGTAGGCGTTGACACGGTAGCCCATATCGTGGAGACCGCCGTAGAATGCCTTTGCCTTGGGTCCCTGCCATGCTTTCTCGAAGAATTCGCTTCCGGTGAGGGTATTGTCAAAGTCGACCCCGCTGAACATCTGGGCGAAGGACATAGTGGTGAAATCGTAGACGCTGCAGGTGTTGGTGTACACGGTAAAGTCCTTGAAGATATCCATTTTTTCCGGATTCTCTTTCATTATGTTTTCGATATACCTGTTGTCTGCGGCATCAAATACAAGAACGATGACGTTTTTATGCCTGGAGACGGTGTACATCTCGTCCGTGGTCATATATGCATGGTTGTGGTTGCCGAAGATATCGTTTTTTGTAGTAGTTATCATAGTCACGGCAGTCAGTCCGTGAAGCGCCAGCATTACTGCCGGGACGATAGTTGTCAGTTTCTGCCAGAGCTTGTTGTTGAATTTCATCATCAGCAGGGGGACAGCGATAATGAAGAGCCATACTATTCCGTTGAATATCGCATATCCTGCCTGTCCCTTCCAGTCATACTCCTCCATGCCTATCATATCGAGGCGCTTGTTCATGAACATATACTGGACATATACCGCAAGGATAAGTCCCATAACTATGCTGAGTCCGACATTGAAATGCTTCTCCTTCATGCAGATCATGATAGAGGAGAGCCCTGTCGTCATCATTATGAAGTCGAGCAGCAGTGTGGGAAGGAGCTGCTGGTAATAGAATGGGAAGTCAGTGAAGTTGTTGACGAAGGTATCTGTGGCAAGGTACACAGTGAGGATGAAGCTCAGTGCGGCGGACATAAGCAGTGCTGAGCGTATCCGTTTCTTGTCTGTTTTCAGCCATGTGCCAATCACTGAAGCGAAGAGTATGTACAGAGATATCAGCGTCAGCGGCATAGGGATCATATTTGCCAGCTTTAATCCGGACTTCAATTGGGAGTTGTTCACGGTGAAGAATATCGTGTAAGCTGAGAGCGAAGCGGCTGCTGCAAGGGCTGTGAGATGTCCGAGGACAGGCTGCTCCGGGATTTTTTTCTGCAAATGTGAAAGCTGGAGCTCAACTGTTAGTATCAGTATCGCTGCGGCAAGAAACGGGCAGCTTATTATAAAGAGCTGAATTGCTGCGATAAGTCCTGTGATACAGGAGAAGATCTCAAGTGGTAAGCGGAACTTTTTATAATGCTTATCGAATATGTTTGATATACATTTGGCCTTTTTTGTAAGGAACACGAGTGATGCCTCCTAAAATATTTAACTTGTATACAGTCATATGATAATTATATCATATCTGCCGTAAACAGTCAAGAATTATCGGCGTTTAAAAGCAATACAGCTATTGACAAAGCCTCTGTGTCTGTGTTAAAATCAGGTTAAAGAAATTGCACAAAAAAGGAGTTGAAGTAATGAAAAAATTATCAGCTTTTACTGCGGCTGCCATTCTTGCCGGCAGCCTGAGTATGTATGCCCATGCCGGCACAGGGACAGCGGTGCCGGAGAATACTGCCCTTGACATCAGAGGCGACATGGTGGGTACAGCACTGGCAGACAGCGTGGGCGATGTTATCTGTGGCTGTGACTATACTATTATGGTCAGGCTCAGCGGAAAATACGTGACAGCAGCCGGTGACGGCAATGTTCACCAATGGGAAAAGCTTGACGGCGACTCGCAGACATGGCGTATCATAAGCGCAGGCGACGGAAAATGCGCTTTGCTCTCGGCTGAAAACGGGCTTGCCATCACCGTTGACAACGGAGATTCCGCCAACGGCAACAACTTCAGCCTGAAGGAATATACCGATTCGCCGGCACAGCACTTCATCCTCCACCGCACGGATGACGCATACTATATAACAGCGGAATGTGCCGGGAATGCTGCCATGGACGTATATGACATAAGCTATGAGAACGGCGCAAATATCGACCAGTGGGATTACTGGGGCGGCGAGGGACAGAAATTCTACATCCGCCCTGTGGACAACAGATACCGGTTCCTCCGTGGGGATATCGACCATAACGGTAGGGTCGATTCCTTTGACCGCACACTGCTGCAAATGGGCATGAGCGGCGGCTTCGACCAGGTCACTGAGCAGATAGCAGATATCACAGGCAACGGTATAGTGGACAAGGAAGATCTCTCTGCGCTGACTGACTTCATACTCGGTAACAACAGCAGCTTTGAGCCGTATGTGGAGATATCCGCCGAAAAGCCTGATGTGGCATATCTCTTTGCCTACTTCCTGGGCAATGCTCCGGAGCAGGAGCGGCTCAGCTATGCCATAAGTACAGACGGCTACCATTTCAAAGCCCTGAACAGCGGAAATGCGGTATGGAAATCCGGAGCAGGCACGGAATGTATCCGTGACCCCTACATATTCAAAGGCCAGGACGGGCTGTACTATATGCTGGCCACTGACATGAAGTCCTCCCTCGGCTGGAACAGCAACCGGAATATCATCACTGCAAAGTCTACCGACCTGGTACACTGGTTCGATGATACCATAATAGAAGTAGCGAACAAGTATCCGCTGATGATGGGAGCAGACCGTGCATGGGCACCGCAGGCTATCTACGATCCGGAGAAGGATTCGTATATGATATACTTTGCCGCAAGAGTTCCCGGCCGTGATGACCGTACTATCATGTACTATGCTTATAGCAAGGACATGAAGAAGTTCGACACAGAACCGGCTCTGCTCTTTGCTCCTGCAAACGGCAACGATGCTATAGACTCAGATATAATCTTCGAGAACGGAAAGTATTATATGTACTACAAGAACGAGACGAATAAGCGGATATATCTTGCAGAGGCTTCTCACGCCAATGGACCGTACACGGAGATAAAGCAGGTCTCAGAGGGCAGCATCGGTGTTGAAGGACCTAACATCTATAAGCTTATCGGTTCTGACAAGTGGCTGATGATGTCCGATGCTTATGGAAACGGCTATTACGTAATGCAGGAGACAACTGATCTGGAAAACTTCCGCAGTCTTTCAAGGGACAGCTACAGCTTCGACTTCACTCCCCGTCACGGCTACGTGATACCGATAAACGCCGACCAGTACACAGCGTTGGTGAACGCCTATCCTTCGGCAGGCATACATCAGATAAATACAGGTATCGAGCCGGTAGTGCTTCATACAGGAGTGGGCTCAAAGGCCTCTGCTCCCCGATATGCCACAGCGGTATACAGCGACGGCGGCACCTCTCAGGTATACATTGACTGGGAGGACAAATACGGCTTCGACACCTCAAAGCCCGGCGTATACAAGCTTAAAGGCAGGCTACATTCCGCCGGCGATGTCTATGCTGACCCGTTTATCGAGGAAAGAGCTGATCCCTATATCGTTCATGACGGCTCGTACTATTATTTCACTGCCTCCTATCCGGCATACGGAAGCGTGGACAAGGGCTATGACCGCATAATCCTCCGCAGGAGCAGTACAGTTGCAGGCCTTGCTTCCGCAGAGGAAAAGGTGATATGGAAGGCTCATTCCGGCGGCATACTGTCAAAGCATATCTGGGCTCCTGAAATGCACTGCATAGGCGGAACGTGGTACATCTTCTTTGCTGCCGGAGCAAGTGACAATATCTGGGCGATAAGACCCTACGTGCTGAAATGCGACGGCGATCCCTATACCGGGAACTGGACTGAATGCGGTCAGATGCAGCCATCCTATGGCGATACAGAGTCCTTTGCCAACTTCTCGCTGGATATGACGTACTTTGAACATAACGGCAGAAGCTATGTGATATGGGCGGAGATAAAGGGCGATTCCTCTCTGTTCATGGCGGAGATAGATCCGGCAGAGCCCTGGAAGCTGATATCAAAGCCCATACTCCTCACCAAACCGGAGTATAGCTGGGAGAAGGTCAACAATCGTGTCAATGAGGGAGCATCCGTACTCAAGACAGAAAAGAAGATATATGTGTTCTTCTCGGCCTCCGGAACAGGCTCTGAATACTGTGTGGGCAGGCTTGAAGCGGATATAGATGCTGATATTATGAACGCTGAGAGCTGGAAGAAGCTGGATCATCCGGTGCTGTCCACTGCTGATCTTGACGGCCCCACAGGCCCGGGACATAACTGCTTCGTCACTGACGAATACGGAGACATTCTTCTTGTATATCATGCAAGGCCGGCTTCCCACGACAAACAGGCCTGCGGCACATACAACAAGGATCCGCTGTATGATCCCTGCCGGCATACGAGGATAAAGAAAGTTGTCTTTGACGGAAACGGCGATCCGGTTATAGATCTCCGCCCTGAGGAGGAGCTTTCTCCGGCATACAGGGAGATCACCGGTACTATCGTAGTCGGATGAGCACAAATGGCTATACATCCCCTTGACTGGTTGTAACATTATCAGGATTGTCATCTAAGAGTAGACGGAAATATGCACAAAATGTGATAAGCGTTTTTATACAACGTGACGAAATTGTGAATTTATCTTTAAATTTCATCGAACTGTAATATTTGTGTAACCATTTTGTAACCAACTTTGCGTCCAAAAACTGTATAATGTAGTCAAGGCAAATCATATTATAGGCGCTTTATGAAAGAATACAATGAAAGAAGTGTGGTAAAAAATGCATAAGACCATCAAAAAGATCAAGTCCACTATTGTCAGCGGACTTCTTGCTGTTACCGCAGTTGCTTCGCCTGTAGTTGCTCCCGTAGTAACACAGAGCCCCTCTCTTACAGCAACAGCGGCAGACAACGACAACTACGCAAGACTCCTGCAGTACTCTCTTTATTTCTATGATGCAAATATGTGCGGAAACAATTCCGACTGTGCACTCTCATGGAGAAGTAACTGCCATACTACCGATGAGGTACCGGGCGGTTTCCACGATGCCGGTGACCATGCAATGTTTGGTCTCCCACAGGGCTTCACAGCTTCAACTCTCGGCTGGAGCTACTATGAGTTCAAGGACGCATTCACTGGTACAGGCCAGGCTGATCACCTCAAGGTCATCACTGACAAGTTCTGTAAGTTCTTCAAGGATTCCACAAAGCTCAGCGGCGGTAATGTTACAAACTTCCTCTATCAGAAGGGCGACGGTACTGCTGACCATAGCTACTGGGGACCTCCGGAGCAGCAGGGCAGCAGAAAGATGTTCTGGACAAGCAGCGGTGCAAGTGATGTTGCCGCTGAATATGCAGCAGCTCTTGCAGCAAACTATAAGAATTTCGGTAATGAAGAAGACCTTACATACGCTAAGGCTCTCTATAAATTCTCCAAGCAGTACAACCAGTGCGTAGGCGATGGCCATAAGGGCTTCTATAACTCAAATAGCTGTAACGACGACCAGGCTTGGGCTGCTGGCTGGCTCTATTTAGCTACTAATGATAACAGCTACCTCAATGACCTCAAATCAGGTCTTCCTAAGGTAGGCTGGGTTCACGGCTGGAACGATACTCACCTCGGTGCAGCTTGTCTCTACGGCGAGATCACAGGTGACTGGAGCGCAGCTAACGGCTTCATGGCAGGCAAGGCAAGCGGAAGCAACTATATGTTCCTCGACAAGTGGGGCAGCGCAAGACTTAACTGCTCAATGCAGATGACATCACTTATCGCTACAAAGAATAACGGCGGTAATTACAAGGATTGGGCTAAGGGCCAGATGAACTACATCCTCGGTTCTAACCCTGCAAATACCTGCTTCGTAACAGGTTTCGCAAGCAACAGTGCTAAGAATGCTCACCACAGAGCAGCTTCCGGCTATACAAGCTATGAGCAGTTCAATATGAACGGCTGGGATCCGGATGGAGATCATATGAGTCCTTTCTGTGAGTACGGCGGCTCTTCACATAAGCTCATCGGTGCTCTTGTAGGCGGTCCTTGCAACGCAAGCGGTTCTTACCACGATAACATGGCTGACTATATCTGTAACGAGGTAGCTGTTGACTACAACGCTGGTCTCGTAGGTGCAGCAGCTGGTCTTTACCACTTCTATCAGACCGGTTCTATCGATAACAGCATCGAAGGCGTAACAAAGATCTATAAGGGCAACTCAACTCCTGATCCTGATCCGAAAACAACTACAACTACAACAAAGAACAATCCCGGTCAGGTAACAACAACTACAACAAAGGCTGATCCCGGCCCTGGCGGCAACGACATCGTTCTCCTTCCTGAGGATATGGCAAACGTTGGTACAGAAAAGGGCGATGACGGCAAGATAAACAACTTCGTTGAATTCGCTCCACAGGGTGCAACATCCGCTACTCTCTATGTAAAGGTAAATTCCAGCGACACTGAGATCGCCGGTGAGTTCGGTACATGGACAGGCGAATGGCTCGAGGATAAGTTCGATAAGGTAAAGGTCGGCAGTGACAAGATCGCAACTGTTGACTATACTATCCCTTCAAATGTTGGTTCAGTTGTAAAGGCTATTGTTTGGTGGCCTCACGGTGACGATGTTGAGATCCAGAAGGTAGTCCTCCATAAGGGCGGCTCTTCAAATATCACAACAACCACTAAGAAGACTACTA
>JAAYBK010000048.1 GCA_012718885.1 Ruminococcus sp.
GCCGGCGCATTGAATACTTGTAATGGGTATTATCTTAACGACCATTTATACAAGTAACTGAGTGGGAGGATGTCGTAATGAGGAGCAGGTACAGAGAGAAGTATTATGTCTGTGGTGATTATCTTGAGCTGAATGTATATCCAGTGTATAAGACAGCTCGATACAGAAGGAGAAAAGCAAAAGCTACAAGTGAGTGTCAGCAGAAAGTGAATCAGATGAACGCAGAGAACAAGTGCATAAGACTTGCTCATGCTAACTTCAATCAGGAAGACATGAAAGTTGACCTGACATATGACAATGGACATCTTCCCGGGGATGATGAAGCTGCTGCAAGAGAGCTTGCAAATTTCTTCAGGAGAGTGAAAAGGTATAGAGCAAGCAAGGAATTGCCGGAGCTCAAGTACATAGCTGTTACCGAGAAAGGAAAACGTACAGGCCGATATCATCATCACCTAATCATCAGCGGCGGATTGTCTCCACAGGAAATAATATCACTCTGGGGAAAGGGATATGTCAGAACAGACGGTCTGCAATTCAACGAGAACGGCATAGCAGATCTGGTGAAGTACATTCTCAAGAAATCGGTTGCATCAGGCAAGCGGTGGAATGCATCCAAGAACCTGATACATCCAGAGCCGAAGCAGAGGGACGGCAGACTTTCCAAGAGAGCTGTTCAGGAGCTGGCAAAGGATCCGGAGAATAACCGGGAGTACGAACGATACTATGATGGCTATTATCTTGCAGAGGCAAGAAGAGTTTATAACGATATCAACGGCGGAGTGTATATATACGCAAGATTTTACAAGAAGGAGGCGGAGTTTTGCAGGGAGAAGAAGCGGAGCAGGTCACGCTGTTCCAATGGGCAGAGCTTGCAAAGATGAAGTATCCGGAGCTTGAGCTGATGTATCATATCCCGAACGAGGGAAAGCGCAGTCCTGTCATGGGAGCAAGGATGAAGCGTGCCGGATTGAAGAACGGCGTCCCGGATGTGTGTCTGCCTACAGCTCATGGAGGATACATCGGATTGTACATCGAAATGAAGTACGGAAACAATAAACCGACAGAATCGCAAAAGAAGTGGCTCAGAGCTCTCCGGGAACAGGGACATATGACAGCGATATGCTATAGCTGGGAAGAAGCGAAGCGACTGATAGAGCAGTATCTGAAGCTTCCTCCGACAGCAGCGAAAGGAGAATCAGAGAGTGGGTAAAGGAAGATGTTTTTATGCAAATGCAGCAGATGTATGTACAGTGCTTATGGGAACGAGCTGTACCGGCTTCAAGTCGATATGTAAGTTTCACAAGACGGAGCAGGAACATAACGATGCGCTGAATAAAGCGATTGGGCTCAACAGGGAAAAAGGAAATTGTAATCACTGCAAGTATCGTGCCACAAAATGCAGCATGATCGGAATGGAGGAAGAGAGTATTGACAACGAAAGAGTATCTTGAAATAGCAACAGGCCTCGATAAGAGGATAGCGTCCCTGTCTGACAGGGTTATCATGCTAAGGATAAGAGCGGAAAGTATTACACCGTCATATGGAGGAGTAGCCTCAGGAGGTTCAGGAAATCAGGGCAAGGTATCGAGCTCAGTAGAAGCTATGGTAGATTTTGAAAATGAGATCAGGCAGATCAGGGACGAGTTCGTTAAGTTCAGGAGCAGGATAGAATTTGAGATACAGCGCATCCCGAATAATATCTATGCAACATTGCTTGAAGAGAGGTACATCAAGGGAGAACAGTGGGAAATCATCACGGAAAAACTTGCATACAGCGATGTGAAATACGTCCGTGAAGTTCTTCACAGCAGGGCTTTAGCGGAATTTGATAAAATTACCCCCGAAAACACCCGTTTTGTCCCTTTTATTCTCCGCAGGGATAGTGTATGATGATATCACAGGGAGCAGGCGGAAAGCTTGAGACCGGAATTTCCTGTAATTTGCCTGCTTCCTTACATCCTTTCCTTTCTTTTGTTCTACATTTTGGCATTGTTTATTTTCCACTGCCGGAAACGGCAGGCTTTTGGCAGAATAGAGCAGTGGCAGCTCGCAAGGCTCATAACCTTGAAGTCGCTGGTTCGAGTCCAGCTTCTGCAACCACAGGCGGAAAGCCTGGCACCCTGACAGTGCGCTGAATACATGGACCCACTCAGAAACATCCATACACAGAAGCTCTCCAATAGGAGGGCTTTTGTGTTACCCCTAAGGAGGATAGGACGACCATGAAAAAAGCCTGCCCTTATTGTGGGCGGATACACGACAGGAAATACATATGCGATAAAAAGCCGCAGATACAAAAGAGGCAGAAAAGCAAAGAGGATGTTTTCCGCTGGTCTTATGACTGGAAGGTCATGCGTGAGTATATAATGCGTCGTGACAGATGTCTGTGTGTTGCTTGTTTCAACAATCTTCCCGGAACGATACGGCGCTTGAATAACGAAGATCTTTCAGTCCATCACATACGACCACTGAAAACAAACTTTGAACTGCGTTTAGATGAAAAAAACCTGATAACTTTGTGCCGTTTTCATCACGAAATGGCAGAAAACGGAGAAATTTCTGCGGAAAGATTGTTAAAAATCTTGTGAAATATCCCCCCCGGAGGGTATATTTTTTTAAAAAGAAGGCAATTATCCAACGACGCCCCCCTCTGTAAACAAAAAATTCCCTAAATGAAAGGTCGTGATACGATGGGAAGACCGGCTATGAGTGCTAAAACAACGTCAAAGCACCTTACGAAAGCGGAGACAGAGGCTAAATCCAGCACCGAAGAGAAGCTGCGAGGCAAGGCTGATAAGCTCAGGCCTCCCAAGTATCTGACCACTGCTCAGAAGAAGATATTCAAGTTCATTGTCCGGGAGCTGGAAGGCAGTGAGATCCTGGGGAACCTTGATGTCTATGTACTGACCGAATGCAGCATAGCTCTGGATCGTATGCAGGAGATAGAGAGCCGCATCAACGAGGAGTTCGACCAGATCACAAGTGCCGTTCTGATGTCTGCAAAGGATAGATATACCAAATCCTTTTTTCGCTGTTGTAATGAACTTTGTCTCAGTCCTCAGAGCAGGGCGAAGATGGGCAATCTCAACCTACAGGCAAAGGAAGAGAATCCGCTGCTGAAGGTGTTGAGTGATGATGAATAGGGACTGGTACATGGACTATGCGGAGCACGCTGTAAGAGCTATAAAGCTGGAGCAGGACTGGCTTGAGCTCCGGGGATGGATAACTAAAAACGGCAGGCATATCCTTATTGGCGAAGATGAGAGTACGGGTGGAGCTGCGAGAGGCTCAAAGAAACTTTACAGTAACGGCGGTGCAAAGCCTAAGAAATGTGTTGACAAATCTGAGAAAAGTGGTATAATTAAAGCAACAGAAAAACAGCGTAAACAATTTATCAATGAAATAAAAGGAACGAGAGCAGCAGATGGAACCGTAATAAAATCTATGATTCCACATAGTGCTGACAGAATGATTGAGCGAGGAATATCACCTGAAACCGTGAAGGACGTTTTAAGCAATCCTACAAGCATATATCCGGGTAATAAGCCTAATCGGAAATGCGTTCAAAAAGGAAATATCAGATTAGTTTATGAGACTTCTGGGCTGATGATTACAGCTATACATCTGGAGGATTTATAAATGAAAACTTTAAATTCAAAACAGCTTGAATTCCTTAAAAATGAATTCGGGATAACTAAAATTGATTATTCCAATAAAAAAGAAGTTGAAGAAATCCGTTTGAAGTGCTTTGATATAGAAACTGATGAATGTTACGATCGTCATATGGCTGGGGAGGATACTTCATCGTCCATTGGTGAACGAGGTGACATAGCTGTTTCTATTATCGACGCTCTTTATGATATTATTCATACTGTAAAATAATCGATTAAACCGTTCTCATAGAGGACGGTTTTCTTATACCCATTTGTGCAGTCAACTGCACTGAAAGGAGCTGACAGCAATTGACATAGTAGATAACAGCAGAGCCTATAAATACGCTATATGGTGCGTAGAGCCGGATAATAAGAATGTCGGACGCTATGTAAAGCGACAGGCTCAGCTCTGGCTTGATATAGCGGACGGAAATAACAAGAGCGCTTATGTTTGTGAAAAGCGCTGGAAGAAGATAACGAAGCTGCTGAAGATCATTATGCACCCTGACCTTGGACATTCCATGTACGAGGGGCTTGAAGATTACGCAGTTCTTTTTATATACGCCCTTTTCTGCACCAAGCGCAGAAAAGATAATCTCAGATATTATGAAACTGGTCTGTTAGAGATCGCACGAAAGAACTTCAAGACGTTCACTTCGGCGGTCATTTTTATTATAGGCCTTCTGACTGAGCCTCAGTTCAGCCGCTTCTTCAGTGTTGCGCCTGATCTGAGGCTTTCCAGTGAATTACAGGTAGCGGTCAAGAAGATAATCAAATCCAGTCCCTGCCTTGCAGACGAGAAAGTATTCAAGCTTCTGAGGAAAGAGATACGCTGCAAGCTGACTGACTCAGAATATACTCCTCTTGCATATTCACAGGACAGAATGGATGGTAAGCTTGCAAATATGTTCCTGGCGGATGAGTGCGGAGCAATGGATAACTACCCGATAGAAGCAATGCGTTCCTCGCAGATAGTTCTGAGGGAGAAGCTCGGTATCATCATATCGACACAGTATCCCAACGAGAACAACGCTATGCTTGAAGAGATAGACAACGCAAAGAAGATACTTGACGGGCTCCGCAGCGGCAAGGTGTTTGCTTTGCTTTACGAGCCCGATGACGAATACAAGACCGGCGATATGTGGATGACATCTGACATAGCGCTGTATCAGGCTAATCCTGTTGCATATGCTCATGAATACGTCATGGATGATCTCAGAGAGAAGCGACAGGCTGCTATCAACTACGAGAATAAGCGTGAAAACTTCCTCTGTAAGCACATGAATATCCTATACAAGGGACTTGGTGTTGAGGGATTTGTTGAGATAACAAAGGTCAGGATGTGCAGTTCTGCTCCGGATGTTGAGTTCTGGAGCGGCAGACAGGTATATATCGGGCTTGATCTCTCTCAGACGGATGATAATACATCCGTTGCAATGGGCACATACGACCCGGAGCAGGATGTTATCTTCGTCAAGGTCTGGGGATTTATACCGGCTGACCGCATCGACGAGAAATCTCAGCGTGAAAAGGTTGACTACAGGAAGCTTATAGAGCAGGGAGAATGTTTTGCCTGCGGTGATGAGGTCATTGATTATAGTTTTGTTGAGCGGTTCATACAGTCCCTGCCGGAGCAGTATGGAGTGGAGATAATGCAGCTCGGCTTTGACCGCTACAATGCTATCTCAACGGTACAGAAGCTTGAAAGCGGAGAGGAACCTATCGAATGTGTCGAGATAAAACAGCACAGCAGTGTGCTGCATCGTCCTACTAAGCTTCTCAGAGAGCGGATCCTCAGTCAGAAGTTCCGTTATGATGCAAGTCTAATGCTTGAGATCAACTTCGAGAATGCCCGATGCACCAAGGATACAAACCTCAATCAATATGTAAACAAGAAAAAGTCCGCCGGCAAGGTAGATATGGTCGTATCGATCATAAATATGCTCTATCTCTTGCAGGTGGACGTTCTTGATAATATTAATGACAGCTTCGGATGTCAGATAATATGAAGGGAGTGATAAAAATAGGGTTTTTCAGAAAAAGAAAAAAGCAGGAGATCAGAGCGGATACCGGTGCGAATAACGAAGTCTCTATACTGACATTCTTCGGTATTACAGGAGAGCTTACCAGGGAGGCGGCACTGAGCATACCGACAGTTTCAGCCTGTATCAACAAGATAGGTGAAACGATATCACGCCTTCCTGTAAAGCTTTACCGCAGGGACGAGGAGCAGGTCACGGAGATATTTGACGACAGCAGGCTGAAACTGCTGAATGGCAATACCGGAGACACTCTCAGCACTGTGGATATGTGGAAGGCGGCGGTAGAGGATTATTATCTCGGCAGTGGAGCATGGATATTTGTCAACAGCGATATGTTGAGAGTACGGAGTCTGCATTATATCGACAGCCGGAACGTGAGTATCATGTGCAATACAGACCCTATATTCAAGGCATTCAGAGTGCAGGTGAATGCACAGATGTACTACGATTTCCAGTTTATCAAGCTGCTGAGAAAGACACGGGACGGATATACCAATATCCCGTTGCAGGAGGAAGCCTCCTCGGTGATGTCAGCGGCCTGGAACGCTCTGAAACTGGAAAATATGATGAATTCCAACGGCGGATGCAAGCCCGGCTTTCTGAAAGCAAAGAACCGTCTTTCTGATGCCGCAATAGCAGCTATCAAGGAAGGCTACCGGGAGGTCTATGACAATGAGCAGAAGCGTGACAAGATAGTTGTGCTCAATGACGGAGTAGACTTCGAGGCGATATCTTCTACAGCGGCAGAGCTCCAGATGAACGAGAACAAGAAGACCAACAGCATAGAGATATGCAAGCTCTTTGGATTCCCTCATACAGTCATTGACGGCGGTGCCTCTGATGATGACAACAAGAAGTTCATATCTGCGGTGATAGCTCTCCTGAATCAGATCGAGACAGAACTTGACAACGTTCTTCTGCTTGAATCAGAGAAGGAGCAGGGCTATTACTGGGCGTTCGACACGAAGGAGCTTACACGAGGCAGCATGAAGGAGCGTTACGACGCTTACGAGGTGGCGGTCCGGAATAATATCCTCCAGATAGACGAGATACGCCGTGAGGAGGACTATGAGCCCCTGGGCTTCAACTTCATCAAGCTTGGTCTACAGGATGTTCTTCTTAATCCTGAGACAATGGAGGTATATACGCCGAATACCGGACAGACAAAGAACCTGCTTACCGGCGAGGACAGAGCGGAGGATATTGAACTGCGGTATCGTCAGTACATTCAGGGACCTGACGGAAAAATGCAGGGTAGCAGGAGTGTGGGCGGCGGAGGAGGTCGAAAGCTCTATCATCACGATCCTGATACCGGCGGTGGCGGAGGAAAATCCGCAAAAAAGGTTGACAAATCTGAGAAAAGTGGTAAAATAGAGAAAAGACCGAAATCCCAAAAGATTGGCACAAAGGAAAAAACGAGGCTTGAACATCAAATAGCAAGTGATTTTCCTAACTTAAAGCCAGGTCAATCTATGAATTATGAAAACCGAAATCACTTTTATCAATTCACAACGATAGAAACAGGGAAATATCATTTTACTTATAAGATAGCACTTGAAGGAAACCAAGACGTTATCAATAAAATCAGGAAAGGGGAACTTTAATGGATAATAAACTCACAAAGAGTGAAGAAAAACTCATAAAATCCATGCGTTCTTTGAAGTATGGCGAAACTCAAACTCCTGAATATGCTGAAAAGGATAAAAATAACGGCATAATAATTGCTTATTTAACAGCACATCAGTTTGAATGTGCTGACGAAATGCTTGCGGTTGTTGAAAAAAATAAAGACAAGACTTTTCAGGAGGTTATGGAAGCACTCAAAAACGAAGGATTTTTCCCTGAACCTGAAATCGTTGATGATGATGAACTTGACGATGATGAAAAATAACTAATTAACCGTTCTCATAGAGATCGGTTTTCTTATACCCATTTGAAGGAGTTGATAAAATGAAAATCGAAGTAAGAGCTGACGGCCTGCATATAAGCGGATACGTCAACGTCACAGGCAAGCTCTCACGTCCGGTGATAACACCGAGAGGAAAAGTCCTTGAGACTATCGAGGAGCGAGCTTTCGGCGAGGCAATAAAAAAGAGCGGAGATGTATCTGTCCAGCTCGATCACAACGCCGGTCATGCTTATGCAAGAACATCAGATAATACACTCACATTGAAGGAGGACGCTATCGGACTTCATGCTGATGTTCTTATAACAGATAAGACAGTCATTGAAATGGCTCGCAAAGGCAAGCTGAGAGGCTGGTCTTTCGGTATGTACAATGTACAGGACGAAATGGAGAGCAGAGGCGACGACGAATTGCCAATCAGACACGTCAAGAGCTTCCTGCTTGACCATGTATCACTTATCAAGGATAAGATTCCCTGCTATGCAGCAACATCTGTTGAGTGCAGAGCTGGTGAGGATATCGATATCGAGCAGCGTGCTCTTGATGTCGAGCCGGAACTGGTAATCGAGAACAAGCCGGATTATTCGGATTATGAAAATAGGCTGAAAATGCTTGAATAACCCATTTGTGCATTCAACTGCACACTGAATATGTTAAAAAGCACCGTAACAGGTGCTATTTTTATACCCAAAATAAGGAGGAAAAATAATGAAAAAGCTTATCGAAAGAAGAGCCGGACTTGTAGTTCTTCTCAATTCCATGCTGGAAGCTGTAAAGACCGAGAACAGAGCCTTTACAGAAGAGGAGGCTAAGAAGTTTGACGAGACAGAGGCTGAGATCAAGCAGCTTGATGCTACTATCAAGGCCGAGGAGAGAGCAAAGGGAATATCCGAGATCAAAGTGCCGGAGGCAGCTCCTAAGGCAGATCAGCTCACACAGGAGCAGATCGAGGAAAGAGCCTTTGCTGATTTTATCAACGGCAAAATAACAGAAATGCGATCAGGCGAACAGAACATCGACTGGACAAATGGTGCTTCAACAGTACCGACTTCAATTGCTAAGCGAATTATCGATGCAGCTGTAGATATGTGTCCTATCCTTGCCGGTGCTGAGGTGTATCACGAAAAAGGAGTCCTCAAGATTCCAAAATGGACGAAAGCAAACAGCACACATGATGTGACAGTAGCCTATGCAACTGAGTTCACTCCACTGACAGCTGATAGTGGTAAGTTCACATCAGTTGATCTTGGCGGATACCTTGCTGGTGCTCTTGTTCTTATTGGCAAGAGTGTTATAAATAGTTCTGCAATCAATGTAACACAGTTCGTAATAAATAAGATCGCTGAGAAAGTTGCACAGTTCCTTGAACAGGAGCTCCTTAAAGGCTCAGGATCAAGTGCAGCTCAGGGAGCTGTAAAGACAAGTAACGTAGTTACTACAGGTACAGCTCTTACCATAGGACTTGATGATCTCATTGCACTTCAGGCAGCAGTTAAGCAGAAGTATCAGAAGAATTCCTGCTGGACAATGACATCAAACACTTTCACAGCACTTAAGCAGCTCAAAGACGGTGATAACAGACCGCTCATTCAGCCGGATGTTACAGCAGAATTTCCGTTCCGTCTTCTTGGAAAGCCTGTTCATCTTTCTGATAATATGGATGAGATCGGCGGCAACAAGCTTGCTATCCTTTACGGTGATTACAGCGGACTCTCTGTAAATTTCCGTGAAGATATCGGTATTGAGATCCTCAGAGAAGCATATCACGCTCAGCACGCTATCGGTATCGACTGTTGGTTTGAGTTTGACTCTAAGGTCACAGACGAGCAGAAGCTTGCAGTTCTCAAGGTAAAGGCATCATAATCATATACAGCGGACAGGAGTGTTCCTGTCCGCATAATACTTTAAGAAAGGCGGTAGAGTTATGAAGATAAGCGAGCTCACACCGGAGATAGTAAAAGATTACTGTGGTATCTCTGACAATGACAGTGATGATATCATCACAACACTCATATCTGCCGCAAAGGCATATATCAAAGGCTATACCGGGCTTGATGCTTCTCAGTGCGACGCTCATGAAGATCTCACGATAGCCTGCATGGTACTTGTCAACGATATGTTCACGCAGAGAGAATACACTCTCAGCCTGCACCGGCAGGTAGCTCCCACGGTAAAGACCATACTCAGTATGTATGCTGTGAATCATCTGGGGTGATACTATGGCATACAACAAGAAGATCGAGATACAGTACTATACTGAGGAGCAGGATGATATCGGAAATGATATCCCCGTGTGGACTACTCTTTTCAGGCCCTGGGCAGAGGTCAACTGCACCGGCGGAAAGGAGTACTATGCGGCAGCTCAGGTCAATTCCGAAAACGATATGCTTTTCAAGATTCGGTATTCCTCCTGCATGGAGGGAAAACTCCCTTCTGAGTTGAGAATAGTTTACAAAGGCCTTATCTATGATGTCAAGCATATAGACGACTTTATGGAGCAGCACAGGGAGTTTGTCATAAGAGCTCGCCAGCTTAACGGAGGGGTGAACGATGAGCAATAGCATATCTCCTGATAAGCTTGTTGAGACACTTATCGATTACTGCAAAGGATTTACAGAAGAGATCCGGGAAAAGGTCGGAGATGATATCGCGGAGATCGGTAAGGAGACCGTTTCAGAAGTCAGGGAGCTTTCTCCGGTGTACGAAGGCGATAATAAAAATACTCCGAGAGGCGCCTATCGCCGAAACTGGGATTATATCATTGAAAAATCCAGAGGGACGATCAATGTTATAGTTCATGTCAAGGGAAAGCATTATCGACTGACACATCTTCTTGAACACGGTCACCTAAACCGTGACGGAACAACAAGGTCAAAGGCTATACCTCATATAAGCATTGCTCAGGAGCACGCCAATAAGAAAGCTGAAAAACTTCTGGAGGACTTGTAATGGAGCTCAGTGAAATCAAAGCAAAACTCAGCACGATAGGCATACCGGTGGCGTATATGAAGTTCAGCAAGCCTCAGAAGCTGCCGTTTATGGTATACTACGAATCGGGAGCGGAAGTTAAGGGAGCAGATCACTATAATCTGATACGTGATGTGAACATTACAATAGAACTTTACACTGCCGTGAAAGATGTTGCTCTCGAAAGAGAGATAGAAGCTCTCTTCCGTGACAGGGAGATAGAGCGGTCAGTTGATACATACCTTAAGGATGAAAATATGTTTATGGCAGTTTTTTCATTCAATACTATACAGCCCATAGAGGAGGAATAACAGTGAAAAAAGAAATCAACCGTATTGCACTTGGCTCAGTAGATATCTATATGACAGAGTGCAGCAGCAATTCAATATCTGATATCCCGGCGGATAACGTTATTGAGGTCGAAGCTAACCTTATAGGAAGAACAAAGGACGGTGGCGAGCTCAGCTACACGACAGAGTTCTATGATGCAAAGTCTGATGACGGAAAGGCTGCAAGATCTGATATGACTGACGATTCAGCGACTCTTTCCTTCGGCCTTATCACATGGAATGGCGATGCTATCACAAAAATAGTACCCACAGCTTCGGCAACGGTGAGCGGAGGCAGGAGACGTACACTTATTGGCGGCATAGCCAATAAGGATGATAAGACATATATCATCCGTGCTGTACATAAGGACAAGGTCAAAGGCGATATAAGATATACGATGATAGGAAGAAATGTCAACGGATTCGCAGCTGCATATAAGCCTGGAGCTGAGACTACGATTACACCAGAGATTAAGGCAGAGCCATTCGATGACGGACATCTTATCGTAATGGATGAAGACGATGTTGTAGGTATCTCGCTCAGCCAGCACAAAACAACGGTTGCAGAAGGCTCTACAGTAGCTCTTTCTGCAACTACTTCTCCAGTTGGCAGGACTGTGACCTGGAGCTCAAATGATACAGATAACGCAACTGTATCGAACGGTACTGTTACAGGTGTTGCAGAGGGCACAGCAACTATCACAGCATCGATCACAGTAGACGGAACAACATATACAGATTCCTGTACTATCACTGTAACGGGAACAGAATAATAAGTATCAGGGCAGGAGAATAATCCTGCCCTGTTTTTGCAAAGGAGAATGAATATGAGACGATTCAAATTTACTCTTGATAACGGAACAAGATTAACTATCAAGCCCCCTACGCTCAGACAGTATTATAAAGGGCTTATGATTGCAAAGACTGATCCTCAGCTCTTTCGTTCGATAGCTGAGATATGCAATGCCAACGATGAGGGAATACCCATTACAGAGGAATATGTTATCGATAATTTCAATACAGATGATCTGTCAAACTTCCTTAGGGAGCTTCCTGCATGGGTGAAAGAGGAGAGAGCGTCAGACCCAAACTCGTAATGCCTTATTATCCGGATGCATCGGAAAATAAGGCTTACTTCAATAATCCTTCAGCAGATGTCAAGATAGTATCCGATTATACCCGGCTTGATTTCAACGCAGTTGAAGATATGGAGATATTCGGTTATTACGGTTATCTGCATGATGCTGTTGTATGGAATTGCAGCCGAAGCGAAGCTGGGAAGGAGTATCTCGAAAAGGCATATAATCACAGTCAGACAGAACCTGACAGAGACAAACTCAGATCCGGACAGAATGCCGGTGTGATCGGAGGCAGATATGGCAAGTAAGAAAAGAAAAGGTATAACCATTGAAATAGGCGCCGATACCTTAGGACTGGATAAAGCTCTTAAAGGTGTTGAGCAGTCCAGCAAGAAAGCTTCCGACGAGCTGAGAGAAGTAAACAAGGTAATTAAGACCAGCGGTGACTCCGCCACACTCTGGAAGCAGAAGCAGGAATTATTAACGACAGCACTTGAAGAGAGCAAGAAGAAGCTCGATCTGCTTGAATCGGCCCAGGAGCAGGTAAACAGGCAGCTTGAAAACGGAGCGATAAACGGCGATCAGTACCGTGCTTTCCAGCGAGAAGTTGAAAATGCCCGTGGAGAGGTCAAGAAGTACGAGACCGGTCTTCATGAGGCAAATGACAAGGTCAAGGAACTGGGCGATAATTCTGATGATACTGCAAAGGATATAAAGGAACTTGGTGATAAAGCAGATGATACCGCTAACGGCGGAATATCTGCAATGACTGTAGCTCTTGGTAATCTTGTTTATGACGGTATCAAATTGGCTGCTGGGGAGCTTAAGGACTTCACAAAAGATGTCATAGAAACAGGCTCACAGTTTGAAGCGGGTATGTCAAAAGTCGGTGCAATATCAGGAGCTTCCGCTGAAGATATCGAAAAGCTTACAGCCAAAGCGGAAGAAATGGGCGCAACAACTAAGTTCACCGCTTACGAATCTTCTGAGGCATTTGAATATATGGCAATGGCAGGCTGGAAGACAGAGGAGATGCTCGGAGGCATAGAGGGCGTGCTTAGTCTTGCAGCAGCTTCCGGAGCAGATCTCGGAACAACATCGGATATTGTAACAGATGCTATGACTGCATTTGGTCTGAGTGCTAATAATGCCGGACATTTCGCTGATGTTCTTGCAGCAGCTTCATCCAATGCGAATACTAACGTTACAATGATGGGAGAAACATTCAAGTATGTTGCTCCTGTAGCCGGAGCTATGAAGTATTCGATCGAGGATACAGCTGAAGCTATCGGACTTATGGCGAATGCCGGTATCAAGTCTACGCAGTCAGGTACAGCTCTTCGCTCTATCATCACACGACTTTCTACTGATGCCGGAGCAAGCAAGAACAGCCTGGGTGCTCTTGGAACTTTGACTGAGGAACTGGGAGTACAGTTCTTCAATACCGACGGATCTGCAAGAGCTCTCGGTGATGTACTTGCGGAGACACGTATCAAGTGGCAGGATCTTACCGCAGAACAGCAAACTTCCTACGGTAAAACAATTGCCGGAACTAATGCACTGTCTGGCTGGCTTGCTTTGATGAATGCGGCTCCTGAAGATGTAAACAAACTTTCCGGAGCTATACGGAATTGTGACGGAGCAGCAACGGATATGTCCACCACAATGATGGATAACCTTCAGGGAGACATGACGCTCTTCAGCAGCGCTGTTGACGGCGCAAAGATACGTCTCGCTAAAGAACTGAATCCGGCTATGAGAGATGTGGTCCAGTACATGACAAAAAATGTTCCAAATGCTGAGAAAGCAGTATCCGGTTTATTCAAAAAAGGCGCTGAAGGTATCATATTTGTTATCAAGCACCTTCCGACAGCAATATCATTGCTGAAAAAGGCAACTCCAATTATTGTCGGTGTAGGAACTGCTTTTGCAGCATGGAAAATAGCAGGAACAGTTGATAAAGCCGTAAAGTCTATATCAGCGTTGAATACGGTTATGCTTGCTAATCCTGCCGTAGCTGTAACAGCAGGAGTTGTAGCACTTACAGCGGCTATAACTGCGCTTGCTATCGCATCTAAGGAGGCAGGAGATGAAGAATTATCAATTGCTGATGAAGTAGCAAAGAAATACGAGGCAGAGCATCAGGCTGTTGATGATCTCCGCAGTAGCATGAATTCAATGAAGGACGATTTCAACAATCGTGCAAATGACATTGAAAGTGAATCTAAGCGTACAGAGGACCTTTGGAAAGAGCTTGACGAACTTGCAGATTCTACCGGAAAGGTCAAAGACGCTGATAAAAAGCGTGCAGAGTATATCCTCGGTGAGCTCAGTGAAGCTTTGGGCAAAGAGTATACAATGACTGGTAACCAGATCGACCGTTACAAAGAAATGGAAGCCGAGATAGATACTCTTATCGAGAAGAAAAAGGCAGCTGCCATGCTTGATACATTCATTGAACAGGATGCCGAATATACCAAAGCACAGAAAGAGTCTCTCGAAGCATATGAGCAGGCAGGAGTGAAGTATGAGGAAGCAACTCTTGAAATGGATAGAGCACGAGAAAACTTCATGCGCCTTCGTGATTCGGGTTATCACATAGATACTGATGAAGCAAATGGAATATATCTTCCAAGAGATTATGACGATGATTCATTATTCAAATTCTTCACGGACTATAAGAAAATTGGAAATGACAGCACAATCCTTGAACTTGCAGACAGTTTCCTTACAGCCCAGGCTAATGCAAGAGAGAATTTTGAAATAATGAATGGTCAGAAAAGTAATTATCAGAAAGCTATTGATTATCAGCAGAAGCTTCACGATGCCGAAACTGCATATGCTCAGGGTAATTACTCTGACGTGTCGAATATCCTTTATAGTTCTAACAATGATGCTGCATTACTGGAAGCAGAGACGGATCTTGAAAGAAGAAATGCCATATTTGCAGATATGCTGAAGAAGTCAAAGCAGGGCATTGAGCTCGCATTGAAAACAGAAAGTAAGTATGCAGTAAAGGATGCTGTTGAAGCTTTCAATAAAACGGTTGAAGCCGGACAGGTTGCAAGCGTTGATATCGGCAAGGCGTTCAAGGAGAACTTTGGTGATGAGATACAGGTCATGCTTGATAAAGGCTGGGATATAACAGATCTTTCAATCTGGGCAGCTGACAGTGGTATTGATATCGGAGACATTTTCAAGGACGATTACAAGACAGTAGTTCAGAAGCAGATCGACAAGGGCTTTGATATACGGAATCTTGTTATCTGGGGAGCAAACTCCGGAGCAACCACCGGAAGCAATTACGATGAAAAATTTGAACAGAGTGTTCAGGATGCTCTTGATAACTTCTATCCTGATGCAGATGCTCTTATGGACTGGGCACGGGAAAAAGGTATGGCTATCGGAGAAGTGCTTGGTGAAAAGATCGGCGAATACTGCATACCTGATATTGCTGATAAGATTGGAGAATTTGCATCAGTAACCACCATCAGTAGTGCATGGGATGCTCAGCTTGCAGCACAGGGAAGATATAGAACTGGTGTCCGCTTTATGGCAGATGGCGGATATCTCCGAAGCGGACAGGCAGTAGTCGCAGAAGCAGGCCCGGAGCTCCTAGAGATAATGAACGGCGGAGTAAAGGTAACACCGCTCACGGGAACGTCCAGGAATACTCCTGTACAGAGTTCCGGAGCAGGTCAGAAGATAATATCGATCACCAACAAGATATATGCTACGGTATCAGGTAAGTATGATGTCAGAAGACTTGCCGAAGATCTTGCAGCGGAGGAACGCTTATTAGAATCAGCGAAAGGACTGTGATATGAGCAGATTTATATTCAACGGTCACGACAGTGACGATCTCGGAATAATGATTAGGAAGCCGATAGTGCGCCCGACATGGGGCAACGAGTATGCAGAAGCAGCACTTGCCGGCGGTCTGAGAAAGCTCATGCAGAAGTCAAACTATTATGACAATGCAAGTCTTACGATAGAGACATATGTGCATGAAGCTACACAGGCAAAAATGAGACAGATATACAGTGCGCTCAATGGAGAGGGCAAGCTGTGGATATCAACTGCTCCGGATGAATACATAGACGTTATCATGTCTCCTTTGATACCTGAGACGGTAGCTCTGCTCTCTGCGGAGCTGCCGATAAATATGACCTGTCTGCCTTTCGCCTACGCCGTATCACCGACAGAGCTCGATCTTACAGATGCGACGGACTATACAACTGTACCGAATGCAGGGACGATGTATTCTGCTCCTGAGATAAGCTTTGTCCCAACAGCGGAGCAGGTAACGGTAAACGTCAATGGTAAGGAATTCATTGTGTCAGGTTTATCGGAGCAGGTATCAGGTCAGAATACAGTAATTATAGACTGTGATCTTGAAGTAGTATACTACATTCAGAGCAATCAGAAAATCGATATCACGTACAAGTCAAAATACAACTTTCCTCTGCTGCATACCGGAGACAACTATATCAAGCATGACGGAAACATCAGCAGCATGACAATCAATGTGAAAGAGAGGTGGCTGTGATGACAGGAACAGGCACACAGGCAGATCCGTATATAGTTGATAACTGGCCGGACTTTGTAACGGCAGTCGGAACATATGATGCATACGTTGAGTTTCCGGACGGTGGCGGCGTTATTGATATGAACAATGTCGCACCTACTGGAATACCAGAAATAACTTTGGCTTGTGCATCCATAAAAGGTAATGATTGGATTATTCAAAACTTATATTGCAAAGGACATAGGGGATTATCAACTGCCTACGGTAAGTATGTAAGCGTAAACAAACTGCACTTTTTAAACTTCTATTTTGATGACAATGGAGCATATGATTCTCATGGTATAATGCTTTTTGGCAATAGTGATGACGAACGTCAGGGGTACTATTTTAGTGAATGTCGTTTTTCAGGGATTGCCAATTGTACATTTCAAAGTTCTGATGCTGTAGAACGTAGAAATGGGTTATTTCGGCAAGGCAACTTCTGGGAAATATGCAGATTAATACGCTGTTCCTTTA
>JAAYBK010000049.1 GCA_012718885.1 Ruminococcus sp.
AAATAATTGATGACAGTGCCGTAAGCGAAAGCAGAGTAAACCTTCTGTAAAAAGCAAACGGGTAAAACGAATGCCCCCTTGAAAGGGGGCACAGTCACTGTGATGGTGCGGATAACAGGACTTGAACCTGCATGAACTTGCGTTCATATGGACCTGAGGGTGATGTCATGATAGTGGAATTTACAGCATTTTTATTCAAACTCTATTCTATAATATATTTTAGAGGCGCTAAATACCCACTACACATTGACTCGTCCTGACAAAATCGACTCCGGTTGCTGTTTCTTGATTTAAATAGAAGCAAAATTTCATAATTATATGCTCTGACTCTCGTAGGAACTTTAGTTTGAATGCTCGTATACATCTTAAATTTGATATTATAGCGTAACTGATTATTGAAAAGATGAGGCATCGTGACGAGCTGGAGCCTGTGTACAAGGAGTATCAGGGCAAATCGGGCTGGCGCAGAGCCGTTTCAAGAAGAAAAATGCTGCCACAATAGAGGACTACGAGCAGACGGTCAAGTACATCAGGGAGCATATCAAGAAATATGCTGTTGACGGCAAACCGCCGACGATGCTTGACCTTTTGGAGAAGTCCAACAAGCTGAAATCGAAGTGGAACAGGCTTAATGTCGAACATACCGCATTCCACACTAAGCGTGAAACAGCGAAGAAGTACACCCGACAGGTCAGAAACTATATCAACGAAGAACATAACAGGCGTGAGCGTGAAGGCATTGAGATTGCTAAAGCACAGGGCAAGTACACCGGACGAAAGCCTATCCCCACCGACTGGACGAGGTTCGGGCAGCTCTATGGGGAATGGAGAGCGAAGAACATCACGGGCAGAGATTTTATGCGGAGAATGGATATGTCGGCAAACATCTTTTATCGCCGTGTGCATGAGTATGAACTCCGTCACGTCATTGCCGAGCAAACCTCAGTTTAATCGTCCGGCGAACGGAAATGCCCCTCAGAGCCGATCACCGCTACGGAGCAGAAAACTAACCGCTGAAAAGAAAAAGCCCTCAGAAATGCTTACAGAGCGTTTCTGAGAGCTTGCGGTTATTCAGTTCCAATAGGGGTTGTACCTATTGTGGTATGCTTCACAATTCTGATTATGATTTATGCGGAACGGAAAACGGGTGCTCCATTAGGCTGTAGCATACTGGAACTCTGTTTCGTTTGTATATAGTTTTGTTGATTTTTACCAACAAGTATTGCACGGTTATTTGTTTATATCATAATGATCAAGAAGCTCGTCCCAAGTGCTGACATTTATTTCATCTATATGCTTAATTTCACCAGAGGCGGCTATAGACTCCTTTGCTTCATTCGGCTGATAAATAAATGTTGTAACGGGATTCATATCGCTGTCAAATACAATAACGTATTCCATACCTTGTAATTGGGAATACTCTTCTAATAATGATTTACCAAAGTCGTTATCGACAGTGATTTTTCCATATAAGACACTTGGGGTTTGACTACTCCATTCAAACGATCCAGCTTCGATCCTTATATAACTTGCCAAAGTGCTCGTTGCTTCAACAACTACATCCTCATATGTTGATGAATCTCCTGTATTTATTCTGTCGGATTCTGAGCTATTACAACTACATAAAATCATGGATATAAACAGACAGCTAAACAACAAGAGAAGATTATAAGCATTCTTCATATTTTACACCTTCACATAACAATTATAGCGATTGAGTTTTTCATTTAGACTAACAGTATTATTATACGCTTTAGCCCTTGCTGCAGTTGAGTGATCCAATGGATTGTAATCAAAAAGCCATCCTATTATTCCTGTGCGTTTTGCGCTAAGATCAAGATATTCATCTTCGCCATACTTTCTTGCCGAAATAGCATACCATACAGAAACATGTAGGCAAATCAAGCGTTATATTTATTATACCAATTCGTTAGTATTTTGTCAATAGACAATATGGCTTACATAATCATGGGGATAGAAGGAGCATTTACATATTTTGAATATATAGTAGCTTGCTGTACCTTTCTTAAAATGTTGGTCTGAAAACTTCTTTATGCTTATGATGTAGCATATATGCTTTCTATCTATTAATCGCACGAACTCTTGATTTTTCGCAGTGATTTTCAAAAAAATTATCGATTTATCATATTTTACTATATTATAGACGATTATAAGCAAGAAAGCAACAAAGGAGATGCTTCTGCTATGAAACTTCTCCTTTATAAAGATATGTTATTATCGAATTTGGCTCTGCTTTTTGCTTGGGGGTTACTTAATGGTTATTTGACATTAGCATTACTCTACACACCCCAAAGCTCTGCTTATCACGTTCAAGCAGCGTATCAGGGAACAAATTGAGCCACTTGTGACTGAAACTGGTATTTCCGAAGTATGCGTCAAAGTTGGAAACAGGCAGAATGACATAATCCGAATCATCGGGCTTGTTGGCGACACAGTATGCGATCGCATACTGTGTCGCCAACAAGCCCGATGATTCGGATTATGTCATTCTGCCTGTTTCCAACTT
>JAAYBK010000050.1 GCA_012718885.1 Ruminococcus sp.
CTTTATGCATTTCGAATTCTGTGAAAGCTTTATCAAGAAGAAGCTTTATTGCTATGCTCTGGCTTTCAGTGTTCCACTCCTGGTCATCACTTGTAAAAATACAGAGCTCGCATCTGTGGTTTACTTTATCAAAGTCCTTCAGATAAACTGTAGCGATGGCATAAGAGGAAACGCCGAAGTCCTCATCTATTCTTTCTACAATGTATTGCTTGTACTTTCCGGTCTCTATGTAATTTTTAAAAAAAGTTGCGTTTGACTCAATCGTTATTGGATTCTTATCAAAGCAATGACTTGATACATCAGGCGCATTTCTCCATTTAGCAATATCTGCTCCATCTTCTAATGTAATCGGCCTAAGGTATATTCTCATATCGCTCTTCCTCTCTTAATACACCAGCTTACCATCCGCAACATTCTTAAGATGCTGACCATATGGGGACTTTCCATATCTTTCAGCAGACGAGAGAAGAATATCTTTAGTGATCCATCCGTTTCGATAAGCTATTTCTTCTGGTGCTGAAATTTTAACACCCTGTCTTTTCTCAATCATCTGAACAAAATCTGCTGCCTCCACAAGGCTATCCATTGTTCCAGTATCAAGCCATGCGAATCCTCTTCCGAGGACAATTCCTTTCAACTTGCTTTCTTGTAAATACATATCATTTAAGGTTGTTATTTCAAGCTCACCACGTGCTGATGGCTTTACCTCTATAGCCTTTTCTGGCACCCCAGAAGGGTAGAAGTATAAACCTGTAATGCAATAATTGCTTTTAGGATTGTCAGGCTTTTCTTCAACAGACAAGATATTTTCGTTTGCGTCAATTTCCATTATTCCAAACCGTTGTGGGTCAGGAACATAATAACCAAATACTGTCGCAAAGCCATTATTGACATTCTTAACAGCATCTTTCAGCTTTTCAGTCAAACCGCCACCGTAAAAGATATTATCGCCGAGGATCATAGCGCAGCTATCATCACCAATAAAGTCTTTGCCAAGGATGAATGCTTGAGCAAGGCCATCAGGAGACGGTTGTACCTTATAGCTCAGGTTTACGCCGAACTGTGTGCCATCTCCTAGAAGACTCTCGAAGCGAGGAGTATCATCAGGCGTACTGATAATCAGAATGTCTTTGATCCCCGCAAGCATAAGTGTGGACAATGGATAGTAGACCATTGGCTTGTCATATACCGGTAAAAGCTGCTTGCTCGTTACCATAGTCAACGGATAAAGACGGGTTCCGGCCCCGCCAGCGAGAATGATCCCTTTCATATTTACCTCCTATGACGGTAAGTAGGATTAATTAAAACGTTTGATCCACTCATCAAAAGTATAATAATTCACAATTTTCCTGTCATATCCCAATGAAGGAGTTCTGACAAATTCCTCTATTTTTGAAAAATCATCCTCACCTAAAATAAAAACATTATCTCTGGAATAAAAGTTATATTTTCTAATAGCGGTATTATCTGTGATTTGCTTCTTTCCATTGAATATTGCTTCCATATTTCTAAGGGTTAAACCGACC
>JAAYBK010000051.1 GCA_012718885.1 Ruminococcus sp.
CGAACCTGTCGGCCCCGGTGAATCTGTATATATCCCTGAGATAAATGCTACCGCTACATACTTTGAATATGAAGAGCAGGAAATGTTCCTCATAATCTACGGCGAAAGCAAGTGGCTCAAGGAATTTTTCGATGTTCAGCTCATCGTTATGAACACCGACAATGAAACTCTTGAAGATTGTTCCGCAACGCTTGATGTTCCGGAAGGTCTTACACTCTGCAACAGCGAACAGACACAGCTTATCGGCGACCTTTTACCTTATGATGTAAAGAATATCCACTGGTACTTGCGCGGCGACATTGCAGGCGAATACAACATAAGCGTACTTTCTGAAGGCAAGAATGACGGTGAAATCTTCTCTTATCCTTTCTACTCAGAGAACGATATCCACGTTTATGCAGGCGATGCACTTAAAATGACAATAGAAACGCACGGATACTCCTGCTTTGGCTCTGAATATCCTATCTGTATTTCTATGCAGAACGTTTCAGACAAGCCTATCTATCAGCTCCAGAACAAGATCAAAAACGTTGTACACGGATATTACAACTATAAGCATGTCAACAAAAACGGAACAAATCAATTCATCGAAACTAAAGTCCCTCTGGGCGGCAGTTTGACAAAAACTATCGATGTTGATGAGCTTTTACCGGGCGAATCAGCAGTTATCGAAATTTCAATAACCGATATGTGGAAATCACCTCTCCAGAAAGAACTTGATAACAGCAAATTATACGTTGACGCTTTCAGTCTCCTGCTCGGTAAATCCCCGATCTCAGCATTTATCGCAAACTATACATCCCAGTTCATAGAGGGCATCACTGTTGTTCATGTTCTTGACAGCTATGTAGTAACTACTTTAAAGAATTCGACAACAAAAGTTCCTTATGAGATCGTAATTAATGATAATCTTAATGAGATCGGCGAGGACAATACATTCGGCTTTGTTGATGCGATCGAATGCTCCATTATGGATCAGGCTCCTAACGAAGTAAAACGCATCTACGCTGCCGGTAAGTGTTTTGAAAGCGGATTTGAGTTCCGATCAGACTTTAAAGCAAACTTATTAGAAGACTGGCAGAAAGTTGAAAACGGCGAAATGTCCCGTGAATCATTCGATAAAAAGTACGATAAGGAATATAATGATTATATATTCGGTAACGCAGGCAATGAAGCTACGGTTTCAGGCTTTGATATGGCAGGACATCTTGAGGTTGGAAAGGATATATACAAGATAGTAAGCATCCCGTCCGATGTCACAACAGCCACAGCATACGTTACCGATGCAGATGGAAATATTATCGATAAAGACTCTTCAAGGCAAGATGTTATGGGAAAGATTCATACGGCAGCGTTTGAATTTGAAATATTAAACGGCGGATTTGAATACAACGACGGCGTATACACTTTCTATGAGGACTCTCTTATCAGGCTCAGGGCTAATTCAGCTAACAAAACATATTATGTTCATTTCGTTACTGACGACGGCCGTGAAGAAGTTTTCCCATTCATTTCTATTGCTGAACATGACTGCACTGCGGAAAGATATTACGTTGTAAGCGGTACTGGATCAGGAAACGATGGACTTGCAATGCAGTTCTGTGAAGTATGCAACAAGCCATTAAAGACAAGACGCATCCCTTCTTCATTCAATGCTATGCTCAGCGACGGTCAGATGTTCCAGAACATCTATCAGGCTGCTGCATTTGCGGAAGAAAATTATTATGAAATTGAGCTTTCAATATTCGGCGATATCACACTTGACAAAGACCTTGTGATACCTGAAAACGTTAAGCTCATTATCACACCATTTGCAAATATCACTTTAAAAAATTCAGCTCATATCGTTGTTGACGGCGAATACAAAGACTTCTCAACTGATATGGACACTGAAATATACGAAAATATCGTTCTTAATTACTGGGACGGCAGAACAGAGACAATGCCTGTTAAATACGGCACAGAAGTTACAGAGCTTCCTGTTTTAAGTGAGACCTGCGGTTTCACCGGCTGGTACACAGATGCTGAATTCACAGAACCGTTCGTTCCGTTCACATCAGGTGACAAGAATCATTCAAAGGTCTACTATGCAGACGTTCACCACTCATTCGATACAAGCGGTCAATGCTCAGTATGCGGCGAGATCAAAAATGGTATGGACGCTTTCCGTAAGGTTGCTCTTTCCATTGATGACGATATCGAGATACTTTATCACGTTGCTTTAACTGAAAAGGCTCTTGCTGATAATCAGTTCAGAGTTACGTTTGAAGCGTCTGACGGAACTACTAAAACTCAGTATCTCTCAGATGCTGTTGATAACGGCGACGGAACATATACCTTCTCCTACAGCATTCCTTACAACAAGTTCGATGAAAACATCAGAGCACAGGTATGCTACTCAAATAATGTAAAGGGGTCATATCTCGATTACAGCGCAAAGAAATATGCTGATTCTATATTAGAAAACAGCGATCAATTCGACGAAGTTACTGTTAACAATATCAAGGCTCTCGTTAACTTCAGCGGATATGTTCAGATATTCGCAGGAACAGCTCCGGAAGATGCAGTAAATGCTGATCTCGAAATGCCTCTTGATGATGTAGATCCCGAGATTGGCGATGAGTTCAATGCTGTAAAGAATATAAACAGCGATTCAATTTCAATTGCAGCAGCAAATCTTTCAATGGATAAGCTTACAAATATCAATATCAAATTCAATATTTCAGCAGGTGCAAATGTAAATGATTATATCTTCACCGTTGACGGAAAAGCTGTTACACCTAAACAATCAGGATCATCATATCTTGTTACAATGGAAGGAATTTCTCCGTTGAACTTTGATAAAATGTATCTGTTCAAGGCTGAATCAAAGAGCGATGCTTCTGATTTCGTATCTGTTGAGTATAGCTGCCTGACTTATGCTAAAAAAATCATAGAGACAAGCAGCGATGCTAATGTAGTAAACGCAATGAAGGCTTTATATTTCTACAGTCAGGAAGCTGAGAAGTATATAAGCAAAACAAAGGAGGATTGAACATGGAAAAATATCTCGAAGCTGAAATTGAGATCATTTCTTTCGAAAGTGAAGATGTGATAACTAATTCTCCACCAGATGCTGTCATTTTCCCTGATGTTCCCGTATAATTAAAACGGAACTATCAACTTATAAGCTCTCATTTTTAGAAAAAAGTATTGACATTAAAAAATCATCTTGCTACAATAAAGATACTGTATGGAACTTCGATCGAATGTACAGACTCTAACTATGCGGAGGTATATTATGACAAAAGAAGAACTTCATAAGTATATTGAGGAAAGCAATGGCAGTGAGAGCAATATTTGTCAGATATGTGCTTACAAAGACGGCAAAATGGTATACAGTGACACATGGCATGATTATAAGAAAGATGACTGTGTACATATAATGTCTGCTACCAAAAGCATAATGTCGCTACTTATCGGTATCGCACTTGATAAAGGGCAGATCGGCAGTATAGACGATAGAGTTCTTGACTACTTCCCGGATTATAAAGTCAAACGCGGTGAAAAGACCATATATGAAGTGACTATCAAGCACCTGCTAACAATGAGAGCACCTTATAAAGGCAAAGGCGATCCCTGGTCAAAGGTATGTTCAAGTGATAACTGGACATGTGCTTCTCTTGATTTTCTTGGCGGAAGGAACGGTCTTACCGATGAATTCAACTATAAGACGGTGTGCCTGCATATTCTCACTGGGATACTATATAAGGCAACCAATATGAAGACAGTGGATTACGCAAACAAGTATCTATTTGAACCGCTTGGTATCAAACCGCACTCGATCTACATAGCAAAAACAGCAGAGGAACACAAGCAGTTTACCATAGAGAAAACTCCCAAAAGCAATGTATGGTTCTGCGATACCGAAGACCTGGGAACTCCCGGATACGGACTTTGTATGTCAGCAGAGGATATGGCTAAGATAGGTCTGCTTTGTCTGAACAAAGGCGTTTATAACGGAAAGCGTGTCGTTTCTTCAAAATGGATCGAAGAAATGACACGTCCCAGAGCTATTGAAAATCAGAACTGGCAGGGCATGGAATATGGCTATCTGTGGTGGATACTTGATCGTGAAAAGAATATCTACGCAGCTCTTGGAAACAGCGGAAATGTTATTTACATCAATCCCGATAAGAATATCGTTATAGCTGTAACATCATATTTCAAGCCAACTGTAATGGACAGAGTTGATTTCATAAGGGAATACATTGAACCGTTTGTGAGTCTCTAACAGTAAAATATCTGCACATTGATCTTACAAACGAAGACAAGAAAGCTGCCGCAGTTTTATGCACAAAACTGCGGCAGCTTTTTATTATTTATTATTGTTACCTGTTCTTATCCCTGAATTCAGAAGGAGACAGACCTGTCTTATCTTTGAACTGCCTCATAAAATGAGTTGCATTCTGATATCCACAGGAAGAAGCAACTTCGCTGATATGCAGATCGGTTGTCAGCAGTAGTTTTTTTGCCATTTCGATACGAGCTTCAAGGAGATCATCAATATAGCTGATCCCGAAATACTCTTTGTATAATTTCTGTACGTAGCTTTTACTGATATTCAGACGTTTGGCAAGTTCAGTGAGATTCCAGCTCAACTCAGGAGCTTTATGTATTTCACGCCGCAGCTTTTTTAAATCACTGATACCGGTAAACCCTTTTCCTTTAGGAGCATCAGCATTCAGGACGTTCCATAGTTCAGAAATGCACTTGTCAGCTGGAAAAGTTACTTCTTCGCAGACATAGTGCGGCTCGGGCAGAAAAGCCGCTGCCGCTCCTTCAACCATTTTTCGTATAAACACTTCAAGCTGTATCATCAGTTCCTCAGAAATTTGTTTGGGAGATCTTTTGTCCTGAACTGAAAAAACTATAGCAAACGTCTTTTTATCAAGACGTGCGGTCTGATTATTCTGACCTGGTATCAAGCGCAGTGCATTTGCAAGCAGCAGCTCAGACTGTAAATAAATATCTGATAGCTCATTTTTTGTCTGTCTGTTCGGAACAGCAGCTAATTGAGAAATTGTAATGAGCATTATATAGTTTCTGACATCGGACTTCTCCTGTTTTTCAAGATAAAGGAGAAGTCCTTTTTTACTCAGCATATCAGTCATTTTGTCGTAGAGAGAAGCTTCCTCGATCTTTTTCTGAAGATATTCAGCATAGAGCTTATGACGCAGGATACGCAAACCATTTGCCAATGAGCTCATATGGTTGAACAGCATTAACGAAGCAGAAAAGTCAAGAGCCCTTTCATAAGCGAACCCACAGTAGCCGAACACCTGTGAGGAAGCGTGAAGAGGCAGGACAAATATCAGCATTGGGTTATGCGGCTCCATAAGAACAGGCACAATATCCTTGGTCGGAAATATATTGCCCTTCACACCGGGAGTCCATGCATTTTTTGAAAGAGCACAAAGCATTTTCTTAGGAAACGGCTTGGTCTGGCATATATCAGGATGCTCAGGGTCACTGTCCCAATCCGGAAGTATACAGATATACAAGGATGTATAGCTTTTTATTATATGAGCTGTCTGATCGATGATATCAGTAAGCTCATCAAGAGATTCCACACTGGAAGTTCTTGTGATAACATCGGCGTTTATACGCATTTCGAGCATATTGCCTATTTCGGCATCACGCTGGATCTGTTCACGTACTTTTAATGCGGCAGTCTGATAATCAGTCATACGCTCTACACAGCCGCAGCTTGCACCAAAAATAATATGCATATCTGACTTGTTGTTATCAGCAGGTATTCCTATAAGCTTATTTATGCCTGCTTTGCCAAGCTCAAACATAATTCCGCTTATCGTTGTTACAGACGGGAAGTTGGATAATGCTGTTATGTGCCCGTCAAATCCGGTAACTATCACATCATCAGGAACAGAAATACCTCCACTTTGTAAAACATCACAAAGCGTTACTGCCATAGTATCGCTTGCACATATTACAGCGTCCGGAAGTCTGCGTTTGTGCTGAATGAACTCGTTTCCGAGATCAGTTGCACGGAATTTCCAGAAATCTCCGTAAACTATCTCATAAGTACAGCCGTGTTTATTTACAGATTGCAGAAATCCGCACATACGCTGTTCTGAATCAGGATTCCCCTCTGGTCCTGCGAGAAACATAAGATTGCTGCATCCGTGTTTTTCAATTATATGATCTGTAATTTCACATACCGCATTGTTCTGAGAAATATGTACAGTTTCAAAGCCAAGAGCAGTTCCTCCGAGGTCTATACAGGGAATAGCGGCTTTTTTGATCGTTTTTGATATAACTTCACGGATGGATTCCTTGACAAAATACTGTGAGGCTAACAGAATACCGTCAAGATCAGCACGTTCAATAAGGTGATAAATACTTTCTTCGCCCTCCATTACCTCATTTTGAATATGGAATTCAAGTCCGTTTGTAGCAGTCGTCAGAACTATGACATCACAATCCGCAGCAGAGGCAGTTTTAAAAATGCCGTCAAGCAGTTCGATTTGCAGACCATCAGTTATTGAAGGAATTATTACACCTACCCGTTTCATCATATCACCGCCTTTTAATGTTATTATACATCAGCGAGCAGTTTAATGTCAATGAAAAATATGTAAAATGTAAGAATCGTTGTGCAAAATGTTATTGAATATGTAAGTATAGTATGGTAATATTTACTTGTAAAAAACGTTATATCAAATGACTCCTTAGATGCAGTAAGTATTGTTACACTTCGTTTCTGTTAAAGAATATGTGTGATCATGTACTGTATTTTCTAAGGAGTATTTTTTTGCTTGAAATCATAGATGCTGCGTAAGAGCACATTTGGGTAATCTTTGATAAATAGTTATTTCGTGTATAGGCACGAAAGTTATATAAGTTTAGTATTGTATGAAACAGGTCAATGCTTGAAGTAGCGGATATCAAATATATTTAAAAGAGGAAGGAGGCCTCTTTTACTGATATACCTGTTCATGCTGATAAATTTATGAAAGTGGGTAAGTGCTATGAAAAAGAAGATCAATATCATCACAAACATTATCGTTATTCTCTTTATCGTACTTGGATCAGTTGATTTCAGTATGGTCATATCTGAGTATTCTGATGTTGTGGATAACGATATCGCCTCAAGAAACTATCTTCAGCAGAGTCTGATAAAAATGCATGAAATGGAAACAGACTTGTGCATTGCTATCAATCTCGGACGCAATTCCGATAAAGCGGATAATACTGCGGCTATCGAAGACTATATCAGTAAGATAGATTACTCTATGGGCGAATGTAAGGACCTCATGAAAAA